>JAQUQP010000148.1 GCA_028716025.1 bacterium
CACAGTCAATTCAAATGCAAAGTGATGGCTCAGCTATAGCGACACTTAAGGTACGGGATAGTATTAATTTTCGCAATTGGATTATAGGGTGGGGTGATCAAATGGAAGTACTTGCACCTCAAAAGCTTAGAAACCAAATCTATGATTTAGCCAAATCTTTGGTGAATATTTATTCCTATAAAGACATTTAAAGACATTGGTATCGGATCTTTTAATCTATTAAAGAAAATATCAATTTGGCTTTATTTCAAACCCAGAAAGGTCGGTATTACCTCACTCAGTTCATCCACAGTCCATTTGGCCGTCTTGCGAATAAAGATATGCCCGGGATTGGGAATTTGAAGTAGTGACGGGAATATGCAAATATCCCCTCCGGCAGCATAGAAGAATTTGCCAGTAATATCTTTCGCGGCATCTGTCGCCAGATAAGTGACTATAGGTGCTACGTAGTCCGGGTCCATCCATTGAGCATCCGGTATGTTCAAGGCTCCTCTCTTTTTTCCCGGAAAGAGCTTGGTATCTGCGCTGGGTAAGATAGCATTAACTGTTATCCCTTGATCTTTAAATTCTTCGGATAAAGCTGTTGTAAAAGCCAGAATTCCGGCTTTTACAGTACAATAAGCCAGTGAACCTCCTTTATAAGCCGGGTCTCCTGCTCCACCTGAAGCCGAACGTGAAGACATATTGATGATTCTGCCACTTTTTTGTTTCACCATCTCAGCGAGCGCAGCTTGGGAACAGGCAAAGTGGCCTTTGAGATGAACGTTAATATGTGAATCCCAGTCGCTTTCCCTTATATCAAGCGTCATTACCCTTTTAAAAACCCCCGCACTATTAACCAGAATATCGATCCGACCGAAATTGGTAACAGCTGTTTTAATAATATTCTCTCCGCCTTGCATAGTGGCGACACTGTCATAGTTGGCAACTGCAATGCCCTTAGCTTGTTTTATCTCATCTACGACTTTATCCGCTAAATATTTTCCATCGTCATCCCGTCCTAAATCATTGACTACCACCCGAGCTCCCTCAGCCGCTAAAGCTAAAGCAATTTCTCTGCCGATTCCGCCGCTTCCAGCGCCAGTAACTACGGCTGATTTACCACTTAATCTTTGAATCATTTATTTAGCCCCCTTAGTATTAAAACCTGCATCTATTATTTGTTGATAAATCAAATTCATGAATTATCACTAACGGTGAAACTAGTTCGTCAAAGTTTATTTCTTTTATACTCCCATTTAATTATTGAAAATAATGCGTTTAACTTTTATTCCAGTACCCAGGTTATATCATGCGGTTCTCCACAATCTGAGTCACTGTCACAATTTTGCAATGACATCATCCAGTCCCAGGTTTATTAAGGTCTCTGGCAATGGTTTCCCTGTATTTTCATCCCATCCCATCATGCGGTAGTAAGTCCGTAGCATCTTATCCCAGTGAGGTAATATACCTCTTCCTGCTACTAGCCCGTCCAGAGGCGTCGATCCATATCGTATGGATGGAGCATCCAATTCAGCTTTTATTCCATGCCGCAGGTTGAAAATTCTGGCCAAATTAACGGCTCTTTTACCTATTATCATGGCATCTGAAATATTAATGTTCCATCCGGTGGCTGCATTTACTGCCTGGCTTAATAATTCCAGGTTGGTATTAGTATTGAATCTGCAGGTTACCATGGAGTCTTCGAAAATCATAGCACCCTTAATTTTGGCATTGATTACCGGAATAACTTCCGGATTAAATGAATCAATTGGAATCGGGATACCCAGAAGCTTATAAGGCGCTACACTATGGGCTTCCAGAGTACCTGTATTGGATACGCAGGTATCGAACAATTCCAACCACATCGCTCGATGATCATGGGAACGCGGGGTATTGCCTTTTTGTGTATGGATTGCCAGTTTCTGAGATTCCTTACCCATATTCTGCGACGCTCGCATAACGCCCTCAGCTAAAATATTGCCGAATCCTTCCCGTCGGGCAATTTTATTTAGCATAGTCAGGATCGCTTCACCGTTGCCCCAGGTCATTTCCAGACCATCGGTATCCTTTCTAGTCAGGATCTTCTTTTCATAACATTCCAGTACCCAGGCGATTGTCCAGCCGCTTTCGTTGATATCCATCCCAAGTCGGTCTACTTCACTGGCTAATACGGCTGACATTGTGACATCCTGTATCCCTACCAGCGAACTGAAAGCCGCCATTCCCTCATATTCCGGTTCTTCGAATTCTCGTCCGGCATACTTCCCTTCCTGTATTTTCATCATGTGGCAATGTCTAGCCGGACAAGCCCAGCAGGGGGCAGGTTTGGCATTAAAGCGTGACCGGACGCTCTGGTAAGAGTAAGTCTGTAAGATTTCCGGATCCATTGTGTTGATACTGGAGGTATAGTTTCTAACACACAGCGAACCGGTGGCTGTTCCCATCAATATCCCGCCGACTGTACCCTCAACATGCGGTTTAGGAATATTATTGAGAGCGATATTTAATAGTTCTTTGCCTATATTAGTAACCAGTTCACTGTTATTAAGTTGGACGGTATTTCTGGTGCGCTCTACAACAATAGCCTTGATTTTCTTGGAACCCATTACCGCTCCAACACCATTATGAGCTGCCATGTGCCCCATATCGGTGGAAATACAGGCGAATCTGACCAGGTTTTCCCCGGCTGGACCGATGCTTAAGACACTAACTTCTTTTTCTTTTTTCCCGAGAGCACTTCTTAACAGGGATTCAACTTCTACCGTGGTCTTGCCTAAAAGAAAACCGGCATCTTTAATTTCAGCTATTCCATCATGAATATAAATATAAGACCAATCGGACGCTGCTCCCTGTAAAATTATGGCATCAAAACCGGAAAACTTGAGAAAAGCTCCGAAGAATCCGTTAGCTTGAGTGCTGGCCATGCCGTTGGTTAATGGCCCTTTACTAACAACTGCGGTACTCCCGGATCCGCAGATTCTGGTGCCTGTCAGAGGCCCTGTTCCCAAAAACAGCCGGTTTTCTGGGTTCGACCATTCTACTCCGGGAGGCACCTCATCATAAATAAATTTAATTCCCAAGGTAGCGCCGCCGGGGTATTGTTTGAGGATGGATTCATCAAGTCGCTCAGTATTGATGCTACTTCTAGTCAAATCTATTCTTAAAAGCTGCCCGGCGTAACCAAACAATACTTCTTTCAAAACAGGCCTTCTTTTCAACTTATCATTTAAATTTTTAAGTATGATGTAGATACCCACGAGCATAGCCCGTGGCACTTTATAGATCAGGTTTCGCTTGACCTGAATCCTGGTCTCCTTGCCAATTCACATACTCTGTAATCTGCTTCTCTTCCAACCCAACCGTCGATACAAAATTCTCTTTCCAATAAACCTTTTCAAACCGGGCAAACTTTTTCCCTATCTTACTTGCCGTGTATTGCTTTATCTCACCTATTACATCACTCACCACATATTTCGATGGAATCACCATCAGTATTTGTAGATGCTCTTTTTGTATATTTTGCTCGATTATTTCGCATCCAGGCCTTTTCTTCATTATCTTGGGGAAAAGTAGCTTATATATCCCCGCACCCCAGGATTCAGGATAAAGCGGCGATATTTGGTTATCCAGACGATATGGTACCCTATCCGATAGGCTCCATGCCCTGACAAGCGTGTTTCCATATCCTAAATATACCATATCGCCGCCTTTTCATTCACCCGCGGACTCAGCCCGTGGAACTTTGCCTCTCTGCGGTTATTAAGAAGTTACTGAGCAGAGCATGAAATAGATTACACTAACGGCTAAAAAATAGCTTTAATTAAAAAGAGAGGCATCTCTCCTGATGGGGTTTCACCCCGTAAAAGCCAGTCCGGCGGGCGTATTAAAATAATCCGGAAGCGGTGCAAAACTGGCTGAAGAAAGACTATCCCCTGATCCGAAAGCGATCCACAATCAGCAGGAGTTAGTGGCTAATACCCGAAGTTACCTTAGAAGCCACCAACACCAGCCCAGGATTGTGAGACGCTATTTTCAAGAGGAACATGTTCGCTATTCCGCTTTTGAATCTATTTAGCGCACTGGGTAATATCTCAAGCTATTACAGCCAGAAACTGAAAAGTAAAGACCTGATAAAAGAAGATGATCTTATATTCAGCCAGGAAGCCGCAGCCCATGGCTTCGATGAAATCCTGTCACGAAAGCCGGCGCCATCAGCCGGGGAGAACGTTCCCCAGGAGGTAAAGTAGACTGTTTTTAAACCATTAAGGGAAAATTAGGGGGAAAAATAAGGAAAGCTCTTATGTAATTATCAACATAAGAGCTTTTTTAGCTTCAAATAATTGGCTGGGGATCAAGGATTCGAACCTTGCCTCACGGAGTCAGAGTCCGCTGTCCTACCGCTAGACTAATCCCCAGCGTAATAAAAATTATAACATTGTTAGTGTTTTCAATCAACAAAAAACATGTCCTGAACGGGGTCTTTTCATTCTTTCAAATCCATACCAGCTTATGCTGGTATCCAGAAAAGTGTCATGCTGGAGTCCGCTAAAGTAGGTGAAGCATCAGAGCGGGGTGGTCTCTCCCCTTCCTTAATCATAAATCATTAATCAACATTACGTTCCAGCGGAACTCAGGCCGGGGCGCCGCCAGGGCAATACTGACTATCCCCCGGCAATGATAAGGATTATGTTAAGCTCGTCTCTTTCTTTCACCGGGCTGTTGAATTTTTCAGGTTTTGAGCTGCTTAGATCGGTTGAGATATGTACATGAGGCAGTAAGCCGCCGGACTGGTCAGTCAACTCTGGTTTAAGCAAGGGGTATTTTTTTAGCAGGTTG
>JAQUQP010000149.1 GCA_028716025.1 bacterium
CGATGAAGGGCATCACTGATTCTGCTACTTCCTGTACTGCCTGGTGAAACTCTGGTTCATTGGGGTTCTTGGTTACTACTAACTTCATAAATTCTTCTACTTTTTTAGACATCTTTTGCTCCTTTGCAAAAATACTTGCGTATAAAACAAAAAAAAAGACCATAAAGAAACTGGTCTTTTGTCCCGGACTCCCTTGTCCTGTACAAAACATTTGGCACGCCATTGTGCCGCTGATTTATTATAAAACTTATATCACAAAAAACAATACCTGTCAATACAGTATAATATATTGTTTTTATCTTTTTATCGATTTTGACAAGATGACCGCTTCGGCTATTTCCCGCATGCTTTTGCGGGCATTCATGCTTTGTTTTTGCATCCGCCGGTAAGCTTCTTCACCGCTGATTTGCGCGTCCCTGGACAGCATATCCTTGGCTCTTTCCACCAGCTTACGGGTTTCCAATTCTTCCTGGATGGACCGGGACTTTTCCAGCAAACCATGATGATCGATCACCATGGCAGCCTCGGCAGCCACAGTGGAGACGATGGCGATCTCGGTCGCGGTAAAGTTATGGATAGCCTGGGTATAACAGTTCAGGACACCGATAATTTTCCCCTGGACAGCCAGGGGGACGCTGAGGAGGGAACATAATCCTTCTTTGATGGCAATATCCGTGTTCCGGTACCGGGGATCCCTGCGGACATCCAGGACGCTGAGTGGTTTTGACTCTTCCACTACCCGGCCGGCGATGCCCGCGCCTAGTTTCAGGTTTGGTTTTTGATTATAATCCGCGCTGATCGACTGGGTGGCCCGGACCACCAGTTCTTTTTTCTTTTCATCCACCAGCATCAGAGAACATATTTTTGAATCCATAACCTCGGCCAGGACCATGACGATCAGGCGCAAAACATCTTCCAACAGCAAATCGCTGGATACGGCCTGGCTGATCCTGGAAAGCGCGGCTATTTGTTTTTTAAATGTCGTGATATCTTTGCTTGGAGGCATAAAAAAATCCACCTTAAGTATTTGGTGGACAGCATAGTCCGGATAGCTTCTTTGCTATCTTTTATTGTTGCTTTACAGTATAAATAACATATACCAGAGCAGGTGTCAAGGTTATTTCTTTCTGATGATCAGATGGATATTGCAGTCTTTTAACTCGACCGGATCCGGGCTGGAAACGATATTGACTTTCCTGGGCAATTCGATCGGTTGATATGATGGCGGGATATAGTTCAGATCTACATCCAGCTTGTAGTCTCCAGGCTTGATCTCCCCGATATAAAAACTGCCGTCATCAGCAGTGATAGAATCCCTCACCGTGGTTTTCTGGTCTTCGCTCATTAACAAGACACGTACCCCTGGTACTCCTTTTTCCCCGCCGCTATACGTCCCGATCTTGACCGTACCGGAGATGGCATTGGTGACGCATACGCCCAACGCCGCCTTGGAAAAGGCCCCTTCCTGCCAATATACTTTCTGCTGTCCCTGGGTGGGCGTATATATAGCGGGGAGGGAATTTTCATCCAGGCTGACCGTGACAAATTCCTTGCGCTGGTCACGCGGGACAAAGAAATAACCATTACCATCGGATTCGCCATAACTGCGGTTATTGACCTTGATGCTGATATGCGGCAGGTTAGGCTCTCCCTTATCCCAATGCCCGTTGCCATTCACGTCCAGATATACTTTCCCTTCGATACCGCCCTGGTCCGGGGCAATACCGCTGCGGCTCACCCGTTTGAGCCGGTAATCACTAACACTGAATAAGCCATTTAAGGAAAGATACAGTCCATAATAATATTCCCGGCCGTTATCATTACTGCCGGCTTTCAAACCCAGGCGATTATAACCGACTTCATCCAGTTTTAATTCAAGATACCCGCGGCTGTAATACTTGCCGGTAGTATAGGTCTTCCCCAGGTCGATCCGTGAATCCCAGATATTTTTGCCGGCCCGGTTGTAGTATTTATGGTCATGGGAGAATTCCGCCTGTTTCTGGGTATCTGTCTTCCAATACGTGGCGGAGAAAGAATTACGCGGGGATAAACGATAATTGGCCCGATACCTGGCCCCGTAAGAAAAATACTGGTCGATCCCGGCAATAGATAAACCAGTGGTCAGGCTTTCCGGAGCCAGGAAATCAGCTTTATCGCCAAAAACATACCTGGCTTCCAGGCTTAACGACCTGGTGACCTGGCTTTCCAGTTCAGCCATATGGGTTCGCGTAATAGTGTTCTCACTGGTCCCGGTCCCGTCGTCACGGTCAGTATAATAAGTGCGCAAGCGTAAAACCGTCTTAGGGATAATATTGGGAATACCCAGGCTGGCGCTGGCTATATTTTCAGACCGGGTAGCGGTCAAGCTATGGTCAAGATTATTATAGACATGCAAACCCATACCGTTCATGAACCAGCTTTTGAAAAACCGCCAGTTCGCGGAAACCAGGGTACCCCGGCGGTCGTAGATACTGGTCAGGCCATTAGTATAGTTGGGATCATAGGAGAACCATTGTGTTTCCAGTTTCAGGCTTTTCCAGCAATATTCCAATCCGGCTTTATATGCCTCAGCATTGGTTTTTGTCTTGGTATTTGTGCTGGAAGCGGCTTCCCCTCTCATTAATAATTGGTCTAATAGTTTGATGCTGGCTTGTTGACCGAAATGATAACTGGTCGGCGCTTTAGAGAAAACACCGGCGTCATCCGCCGTCAGCGCGTATTTATTCTGCCCCGCCGCGGTCAACCCCAGGGTCACATTACTGGACAATCCATAGTTCAACTGCAGACCGTAAAAAACCCCTTCGGTATTAGTATTATCCTCGACTACATTTTTCTGGCGCCTGGTCCCGGCTCCGCTTAATACCGCCCATTGTTTTGCCGGCAGCAAAGCGCTGGTGCCCAATACCTGGCGGTAAAATTCTTCCACTACCCCGTCTGTACGCTTGACCACGATCTTGATCTCATTGGCTGTTTTTTCCAACAGGCCGACGCTCTCGAAACGGTATACGCCAAAGCCTGGTTTGGCCAGCACCGGCTCTTCCACCAGTTTAGTCTGGATCAAGCGGTTATTCACCCACAGCTCAACAGTAGCGCCAAGCTGGGCAATGCCTTCAAAAGTACCTTCGCTCAGGAATCCGGCGGTGCGGCGGTTCAAATAGCGGTCTTTCAGCGCATCCTTCTCCTTCTGGGGTGAAATATATTTAACGCTGCCGCCGAAAACATTTACCCCTGGAGCGACCAGGTCGCTTAAACCGAAATTCGTATCGCCGATCCTGGTGACCATATTCTCCGATCGGGAGGTCCAGACTCCTTCATCCACCCAACTGAAAAACCCGGGGATCTTGGCAGCGGGATAATTAATATTCTGGCTTAGTTTCAAGCGGTAAGAACCAGCCAGGATATTACCCCATAAAGTAAGAGCCGGGCGGATCGTTGTTTCTACATGGTGCTCGTTCCGTACCCGGTGTAATTGGCTGTCACCCCGTAATTGGGCCTGGATAAATGAAAGTAATGGTTTCTTTTGTCCGGGACGCGCCGGAGCTTCGGTTTCCGGCAGCGGAGAGAAAACAGCCTGGACATCAGTGGATAGCAAGGAAGGACTTTGTGTTTTGAGGCGTTTAAATAATTCCAGGTTTTTATCTGTCGTGGCTACATATTCATAATTTTGTTCACTCCAGGTATAGTCAAATCCGAAAGCTTCTTTCAGGATGCTTTCCGAAACATACATTTCACCCTGCCCGGTGACATCAGAGTTGCCGGTCTTGATCTCCACGGGTATGGTCTTACCATTCACCTGCAGCGTATTGGCAGAAATGTCCAACCTGGCTTCTGGCCCGGTTTCTATCTGGAAAACCAGTCCGGTGTCCTGGCGCTGGCCGGTAGCCATCAATAAGCGCAATAAACGAAAAAGCGGCACCAAACGATGCTCCGTTTTGGACAGGGCCATATCAAAATCAGCCACATAGATCCGCTGGGTGCGTTTTTTGCCCAGTAATTGGAAACCGACGACAAAAGTCTGCTGGACATTTTTTTGTGACGGGAATTCCCACAATTGAGCTGGAGGAGAAGCTGGTTGGGGTTCAGCTGACAGGGAGGTTAGGGGAAAATAATGCAAAAAAAAACAGACCATATTAATAATAGGAAACTTTTATTTCTTTTCATAAATAAAACTTGTTTCCCGGGACAAGGATATTTTCTCTTCTTTGTTATGCAGGATGATCTTCGCCGTATATTTACCCGGCGCCAGTTTTTCCTGGATATGCACGGCATTTGACCGTTCTATTTTCGGGAAAACAGCCACATTCTTTACCGGTACTTCTTTAACCATTTTACCGGCGCTATCCATTATTTGACAGGTACCGGACAGGCGCAAAACGCCCTCATTAGTATTCTTGATTTTAAACAGCATGGCCAGGTCATCTTTATCCTGCTTGGCTTCGAGACTGGTGAATTCCCCGGAAAATTTTGTCCCCTCCACCAAGCCATAGATCGGTACCAGGATAACGCTCAGGACCTCCAATTTCAAGTCCCGCCCATCTTTGTCCTTAGAGGTCACTTTCTGGCCTTTTAATGGGACAAACTGGATAGCGCACCAGTATTCACGATCTTTCAGCTTCCCTTGGGGGATAATGGAATACCTGACCATCCGGCTGGATTTTGGCGGTAAAACAAATTCCGTGGGATTAAATTTGATCCATTTGGCCAGGGAACGATCATCCGGCGGCAGTACTTGCAGGCTCCCTTTCTCATTGACGATGAAATGGACCGCGGTGGCGCGGTACCGTTCTTCCTGGGCGCCG
>JAQUQP010000150.1 GCA_028716025.1 bacterium
TCGGAAGCTTGAGTTGGCATGGACGCTTCATCCCCGTACTTTGGGGAACTCAAGCGAGATAGAGAGCGATTTCCGCGCCGGGGAAATCGACTCGTTTTTCGGAATGACTCAGCGAGACAGCGAGCCTATAGACCTTATATCCTTATTAACTTCTTAAAGCCGGCTTCGTCTAATATCTTCACGCCAAGTTCTTTGGCTTTATCATACTTTGATCCAGGATCTGTACCAGCAACGACATAATCAGTCTTTTTAGTCACGCTGGCCGTCACCCTACCCCCCAGGTCTTTGATCACCCTGGCTGCCTCATCCCTGGTAAATGCTTCTAACCCACCGGTCAGGACAAATGTTTTGCCAGCTAGGGTCTGTTCTTTTTTTTCTTTTTTTTCCTGCTGCAATCTCACACCTGCCTGGCGCAATTTCGCGATTACCACCTTTGTTTCTTCCTGTTTAAAAAATATCTCAATGCTTTCTGCTATAGCTGATCCGATCTCATGGATATTTTCCAATTCCTCTTTATGGGCTTTAGATAATTCGTCCAGGGATGAATAGTGCTCAGCTAAGACCTCAGCTATGTGTTCTCCGACATGGCGTA
This sequence comes from bacterium, assembly GCA_028716025.1. The sequence continues at coordinate 593 of JAQUQP010000150.1, forward strand.
TACCTAGCGCAAAAATAAGCTTGCTGAATTCCCTGTTCTTGCTCTCAGCAATAGCTTGTACAAGATTAGAGGCTGATTTTTCACCCATTCTTTCCAAACCCAGGAGATCTTCTTTCTTAATAAAATATATATCAGCTGGATCGCTAATTAATTTTTTATCAACCAGGATCTCTACCCATGACTCTCCCAGTCCTTCAATATCCATAGCTGTCCTGGAAGCAAAGTGGATAATTCGTTCTTTAACCTGCGCCGGGCAGGCAATGCCAGTGCACCGGGCAACAGCTTCATCCATTGGCCGGTACACATCACTACCGCAAACAGGGCATTTCTTAGGCATGACAAAGGCTTTTTCCTGGCCAGTCCTCTTTTCAGTCATAACTCTAACTACTTCAGGAATGACTTCCCCGGCTCTTTGTATCACTACCGTATCACCTATACGTACGTCTTTTCGCCTGATCTCATCTTCATTATGCAAGGTGGCATGGCTGACCATGACCCCGCTGACCTCTACTGGTTCCATGATCGCAACCGGAGTAAGAGCGCCTGTCCTGCCCACTCCTATTTCAATATCTTTTATGACTGTAACCGCCTGCTCTGCGGCGAATTTATAAGCAATGGCCCAGCGCGGGCTGCGGCTCACCTGGCCAAGTGTTCCCTGCTGGGCGATAGAATTAACTTTAACTACGATACCATCAGCATCATAAGGCAGGCTATTCTTCTGGTCATCCCACGACTTACAGAAACTAATAGCTTCTTCAATGTTCTGGCATAGTTTATTGACTGAGTTTATTTTAAATCCCAGATTCTTCAGGTATTCCAGGGTTTCCCAATGAGTAGCGAGTTTTGTGCCCTGTATTTCTCCTGTGCCATAGACAAAAATATCCAGTTTACGATGCGCGGTTATGGCAGGATCAAGCTGGCGGACGCTGCCGGCAGCAGCATTACGGGGATTAGCAAACAAAGCTTCCCCATTCTTTTCCCGTTCTTTATTAATGCGCTTGAATTCCTGGTGTTCCAGGTAGATCTCACCGCGGATCTCGATCAAAGTGGGTTTCTTTATTGCAGCTGAGCTTTGTAATTTTAGAGGAATAGCCTTTATTGTCCTGACATTATTGGTGATCTCTTCACCTTCATACCCGTCTCCCCTGGTAGCTGCCCTGGCCAGGATACCGTTTTCATAGGTAATATTCACCGCCAGGCCGTCGATCTTTAATTCTGCGACATAAGGCAGGTCTTTTCCTTCAGGATAATCCAGGAGCTTTTTTACCCGCTTATCAAAGGCTAAGAGGTCTTCATCATTAAAAGCATTAGCCAAGCTAAGCATGGGTGTGAGATGTTTTACAGTGGATAATTCTTTGGCAGGTTTAGCGCCAACCCTTTGGGTTGGTGAGTCGGGTGTTTTGTATTTCGGATATTTCTCTTCTAAAGCAAAAAGACGCTGTATTAACTGGTCATACTCAGCGTCTGTCAGTACCGGATTATTTTCATTATAATATTTGTAATTATGAAGTTCTATGTCTTGCCGGAGTTTTTCGATCTCTTTTTTTATCTGCTGGAGGGTGGGCATTTAAGTAACCGTTCCTATGTTGCATTAGGTGTCTTTTCGAACCTCTTTGACTTTATCCAATATACCGTTAACAAAGCCGCCGCTTTCACTGGTTGAAAATTTCTTCGCCAGTTCCACTGCTTCATTAATAACCACGTTAACCGGTGTTTCTTTATAAAAAACTAACTCATAAATAGCTACCCGTAGAATGTTGCGATCAACGCTAGCCATTCTCTTAAGGTTCCAATTCTTTGTATACTGGGTAATCAATTCGTCTATTTTATTCAGGTTATCCTTAGTACCGATAGAAAGCATATTGGCGAATTCCACTACCTCATGTTCTTCAGGGTTATTCTCCCAATACAAATTTAGAGAATCTTTGATATCTAAATTATTAACATCAATACTATAGATCATTTGCAGGGCAATTTCCCTGGCTTTTCTGCGTGAGCCCATTTCCACTCCTAAGATAGTTAAAAGTGTTAAATTAAGGATTATTACCAAAACTTATAACTTTAAACTTTCAACTTAAAACTTTTTATTTGAGTTGCTTGAACAAATTGGCCATTTCAATAGCTGAATTGGCTGCATCTGCCCCTTTATTACCGGCTTTAGTCCCAGCCCGTTCGATAGCCTGTTCCAAAGTATCAGTAGTGATGACCCCAAAAATAGTCGGCACACCTGATTTTAAGCCGGTTTGAGCGATCCCTTTGGTAACCTCTGCCGCGATATAATCAAAATGAGGCGTATCTCCCCTTATCACCGCGCCTAAACAGATCACTGCGTCATATTTTCCGTTTTCAGCCATTTTTGCCGCTGCATACGGTATCTCAAATGAACCGGGTACCCAAACTACATCAATTTTTTCTTCATCAGCATCATGCCTGATCAAAGTATCCAGCGCTCCGGACAATAATTTCTGGCTGATAAATTCATTGAATCTTGAAACAACGATCCCGAATTTTAATCCCTTAGCTATTAATTTGCCATTAAACGTCTTACCCATATTCTCCTCCTGTTTTTTCAATCAACTATCAACAATCAACTATCAACAGTTTATACTAATTCTAAAAGGTGTCCCATTTTCTGGCGTTTCGTTTTTAAGTATTTAGCATTGCATTTACCGGGTTTTATTTCCAATGGTACTCGTTTTGTTACTTTTAGCCCGTATCCTTCCAATCCCACAATTTTACGCGGATTATTGGTTAGCAGCGCAATAGAAGTTAAGCCTAAATCAGCTAAGATCTGCGCGCCAATACCATAATCGCGTAAGTCAGGCTTAAAACCCAGAGCTACATTAGCCTGGACCGTATCTAATCCCTGGTCCTGCAGCTCGTAGGCACGCAATTTATTAATTAATCCTATGCCCCTCCCTTCCTGACTCATATATAATAGCACACCTCGACCATATTTGGCAATCATTTCCATAGCCCGGTGCAGCTGATCACCGCAATCACAACGACGGGAATGGAACACATCCCCAGTCAAGCAAGAGGAATGTACCCTTACCAACACATTTTTTTGGTTAACCACATTACCGGCTACCAAGGCTATGTGATATTCATGGTCTGGTAAAGTCTCGTAGACAAAGGCTTTAAAATCACCATATTCGGTCGGCAAGTTAGTGGAAACAACACAGTGAATTAATTTTTCAGTCATTCTCCGGTATTTGATCAGGTCAGCGATCGTTATTATCTTAAGATGATGCTTGCGGCAGAATTTCAGCAATTCAGGAACGCGGGCCATGGTGCCATCCTCATGCATGATCTCGCAAATAATGCCGGCCGGGAATAATCCCGCCAACCTGGACAGGTCTACTGCTGCCTCGGTGTGCCCTGCCCTTACCAGGACACCGCCTTCTTTATAACGCAGGGGAAATACATGCCCTGGCTTGACCAAGTCCTCAGGCACAGTTTGCCTGTTCAGGACTGCTTTAATTGTATTAGCTCGGTCATGGGCAGAGATTCCGGTGGTTACTCCTTTTTTGGCATCTATAGAAATAGTAAAGGCAGTCTTCAAACTATCGCCTGGTTCAGCTACCATAGGCTCTATCTTTAACTCATCCAATCGCCGGCCGATGACCGGCAGGCAGATCAGTCCCCGGCCATAAGTAGCCATGAAATTTATGGCTTGCGGCGTAACTTTCTCCGCAGCCATGATCAGATCCCCCTCGTTCTCCCGGTCAGCATCATCGACTACTACGACCAGCTTCCCCTTTTTTATATCGGCAATCGCTTCTTTGATCGTGTTGAATTTCATTAGAACCCCTTGTTCTTTAAATATTTTATCGTGATATAGCTCTGGTTACGGAATTTTTCTTCCAGTATATTTACCGTACCCTTTATCGTCTGGTCATATTCAATATTTACTTTATCGCCAGCCTTTTTTTCTCCTATATTTGTGCCGGTTAAAGTAAGCGGGATCAATGATATGGATAATCCCTGTGGTAATTTCGCCAAAATAGTCAAACTGATCCCGTCTATGGCAATAGATCCTCTGGGAACAATATATGCCAGGTTCTTTTTACTGATCTTAATGTCAAAAACCACTGCCCCGGAAGATTTGGTTATCCTGGCGATAGAACCGGTTTCGTCTACATGCCCGCTGACAAAATGGCCGCCGACAGCATCTCCCACTTTCAAAGCTCTTTC
>JAQUQP010000151.1 GCA_028716025.1 bacterium
GGAGGCAGGCGTAATTCTTCAAACGAGCAGATATTGTTGGGAATGGAACGAAGGGCCGCGCCAATATGACCGCGTTGGCGGAAAACATTCATTCTTATACGGCCGACGTCTTTAACCCCGATGGACAAATCCAGTTCATTGAATTTTTCAAACTTTTCCTTTTGGTTATCACTGAGAATACTGTAGATCAAACGTTGCGCCAGATCAGGAGTAAGTTCTTCAAATTCCAGTTTGATCAACTCACCGTCGATCCTGAGCTGTGGAGGGCTGCTTACCGTAAGATGCAGATCGCTGGCTCCCTTTTTGTACATTAACCGCAACAACTCATCCATCGTTATCATTTTAAATTCTCCAATTATAAATTACGAATTTTATGTCTTATCAGCCAGCATCGGCAAAGGTCACGCGCATCATTTCCTCGACAGTAGTGACCCCATTGAGCACTTTGCGAAAAGCAGCTTCTCTCAAAGTAATCATACCATGTTCACGGGATTTTTGTTTGACTAAATGAGTGGAGGCTCTTTCCAGGATCAAATCCCTGATTTCATCTTCTATGACCATGATCTCATAACAAGCCAACCTGCCGCGATAACCGGTATTGGTACAACGGTCACAACCTTTGCCGCGATACAATAGAACCGGCTTGTCATCTTCATATTTTTGGCCAAGATCACGGATAAACTGGGCCGGAACCTGGTAATCCTCTTTACAATTTTCGCAGATCACCCTGACCAAACGCTGGGCAATGACCATAACTACAGTGGAAGCGGTCAAGAATGGTTCGATGCCCATATTGGTTAAACGGGTAACAGCGCCAGCCGCATCATTGGTATGTAAAGTCGAAAATACTAAATGGCCGGTCAAGGCTGCGTTGATGGCAATTTCCGCTGTTTCAGCGTCACGGATTTCACCGACCATTATTATATCCGGATCTTGCCGCAGGAAGGACCGCAATCCAGCAGCGAAAGTCAAACCGATATCCGGTTTGGCCTGTACCTGGTTAATGCCTTCCAAAACATATTCGACCGGATCTTCTATGGTCATAATATTCCGATCAGGATAATTAAGCGTGCTCAAGGAAGAATACAGGGTAGTAGATTTGCCGCTGCCGGTCGGACCAGTCACCAGGCAAATACCGTACGGAATTTCAATATGTTTCTGATAAATAGGCAATACATCCGGCTCAAATCCGAGTTTGGTCAAATCCAGGCACAAGGCTGACGCATCCAAAATACGCATCACTACTTTTTCACCAAAAGCGGTTGGCAGGATGGACACACGCAGGTCAATTTCCTTACCGATCACTTTCACCTTGATCCTGCCGTCCTGCGGCAAACGTCTTTCAGCGATATCCAGATTGGCCATGATTTTTATACGAGAGATAATAGCTGAAGTCAATCTTTTGGGCGGCGATGATATTTCATGCAAGACACCGTCTATACGATAACGCGTGCGTAAGGATTTTTCAAATGGCTCAATGTGGATGTCGCTGGCTCCCGATTTAACCGCGCCGGTCAAGATCAGGTTCACTATTTTCACTACCGGCGCTTCTTCACCGGCCGCTTCCAGGGAAGCGATATCAACCTGTTCTTCCTGTTCTTGAACCAATTCCAAGGTCCCGCCGGCTTTACCGTCGTCCATGGTCTTGAGAATATCTTCCATCGAACCTTTATTGCCGTAATATTTTTCAATGGCCTGTTTGATCTCCGCTTCCGAAGAGATCACGACCTTGATCTCATACCCGGTCATCACCCGCAAGTCATCTACCGTGAATACATTGAGCGGATCAGCCATGGCGATAGTTAAAATATTTTCTTCCAGGGAGATCGGCACCAATGTCTGGTGCCGGCAGATATTTTCCGGTACGATCTTAGTGACATCCCCGGATATCTCGCCATATTCACTCAGGGAAACATAAGAAATCCCCAGTTGTTTGCCCACAAAAGCAGCCATCACATCTTCCGTGATATAACCGAGCGCCATTAAATTCTGGCCCAGCCTACCGCCGCTTTTTTTCTGTTCTTCCAAGGCTTCCTGTAATTGTTCACTGGTAATAATACCGGTTTCCACCAGCATTTCACCTAATCTTTTATGGGTGCCTGTCTTTTTTAACAAAACCATTCTCCTCCAACCTCTTTCTCGTTCTTGTTATTACTGTTTATTACTGTATTGCCGTAATCGCCGTCACGTTAACTATATCCAAAGTGCTGCAACCGCGCGATAGATCATTGACTGGCTTGGCCAGACCCTGAAAAATAGGTCCATACGCTTCGGCCTTAGCCAGGCGCTGGGTTAATTTATAAGCAATGTTCCCGGCATTCAAGTCAGGAAATATTAACACATTAGCTTTACCAGCCACGTTACTCCCCGGTGCTTTTTTCAGGCCAACCTCTGGGATTAGAGCGGCATCGCCTTGTAACTCTCCATCAACCATCAGAGCCGGGTCCTTTTCCTTGATCAGAGCCAGAGCTTTAAGTATTTTATCGATCATTTCATGCTGGGCACTACCTTTGGTAGAAAAAGAAAGCAAAGCCACAATAGGCTCTGCATTCAATAGTAATCTGGTATTCTTGGCTGTAGCTAAAGCAATATTGCATAATTGCCTCGGTGAAGGGTCTGGGACTACACCACAATCAGCATACATTAAAGCTCCGTTCACGCCAAAAGCAGGATCAGGTACAATCATTAGGAAAAAGCTGGAGAGAGTCGAATTGCCCTCTGCTAAACCGACGCAATAAAGTCCGGCCCTGGCTGTTTCAGCGGTAGTGTTCAGGGCTCCACCTACTACACCGTCAGCTTCGTTGTTGCGTAGCATCATACAGCCATAGTATAAGGGATTAGCCATGGTCTTGGCCGCATCATCCATATTGATCCCCTTGTGTTTACGTAATTCAAAAAACTGGGTGACATATTCCTGATGGCGGGGATGTTTCATCTGGTCAATTAAATTCACGTTATCCAGATTGACCTTAAGTTTATCGGCTTTTTGCCTGATCGTATCAATATTTCCCAGAAGAATAATCTGGGCAATACTTTCCCTGGTAATGATACTGGCTGCTTCGATAGTGCGTTCTTCTTCTCCTTCAGGTAAGATAATAGTGCGCTTTTTGCTCCGCGCACGCACTCTAATATCTTCAATTACGCTCATGAATTCTCCGTCGTAAAACAATATTAATTTCTTTTATCATATCCTTATTTTTTTGTCAATGAAAACTTTTGCCGCAATTTTCGTTCTACCAAGGGCGGTACAAATTCAGCCACATCCCCCCCCTTAGAAACGATCTCTTTCACTACACTGGAGGATAAATAAGTATACGGCTCGGCGGGCATGAGGAATGCCGTATCAACGATATTTTCTAATTTCCGGTTCATCAAAGCCATCTGCAGTTCATATTCAAAATCGCTGACTGCGCGCAATCCCCTAATAATAACTTTAGCCTTATGCTCCATCACAAATTTAACGAGCAATCCATCAAAGCTGATGACTTCAATTTTAGGCAGATTTCTGGTCACTACCTTGAGCATATCAACCCGCTCAGCAATAGTGAATAAAGTTTTTTTAGCTTGATTGCTGGTTACGGCAATGATCAAGCGGTCAAAAATATTAGTAGCCCGCTTGACAATATCTAAATGGCCATACGTCACCGGGTCAAAACTTCCTGGATATACCGCTATTTTCCCCATTGATCGCTCCTCACTCCACGCCAAAATCTTAGTCCTAATAATGATAGCACAAAAAGCGCGGCAAGGAAAGTAAAAAGTCCTAATTTGAATGACCAAGGTGAATACTGGAATTTGACCATATGCTTGCCCACCGGGACCGACACTCCTCTTAAGGCATAATCCGCTTTATAGATCTTAGCCGGGATACCGTCAATAGACGCTTGCCAGCCAGGGAAATAAGCATCGGCCAGCAACACCCAGGCTTGTTCACTTTCAATGCACGCCTGTAAAAGTATCTCAGAGGGGTCATAACGTAATAATTCCACGCGCCCGCGGCCTGGCGCCATTGATCCAGGAGACGTTCCTTCCAGCAAGATCTCAGTTGCTGGATCAAAATTATCGATAAATTTGCGGTACAAAGCTTCTTCATCTGTTATAAAAACTGCCCGGGGTATAACGGCTACCCGGGGAAGATACTTGGAGTGGCGATAAAGGATCATCTCTTCTATTCTGGCAACCGGCACAAAATTACGATCCGTCAATGGAGCAAGAGATAAAGCATACTTGGAGTTGAGCAAGGTTAGAATCGGCGTTGCCGAGAGAGCGGGACTGGTAATAAGCAGCTTATTTAAATTAGCCGGATATAACGGCCGGATAGCTTCATATGCGTCGAGACAATAAATATGGCTGATCTCCCCGGTATTATGCAAGAGTAACTTTTTATATAATGGCAATATATCACCTAATTGTGAGGCGGGGGTATTTTTTATCAATTCAGTTATTGATTTATCCACATATACCCGAAACAATTCTGGATCCCGCTGGAGCTGCTGGATAAGCGGTGTTCGAAAATCTTTTAATTCCTGGTCAGTGTAGGTTGATTCTTTGTTATAACTAGGCCACCAGAGATTGATCAATAGCAAAACCAATAGGATGTGTTTGACCGGCCTTATCCCTATTACCCGACGCTGATAACCCCAAGACAAAATCAGCCAGCCGGCGGCTAGAGTTAATGAATATAAAGCGCTGAAACGCATTGCCTGAAAAACAGTCCTGACCCAAGCTTCGAATTGCGGAGACAGGACTATG
>JAQUQP010000152.1 GCA_028716025.1 bacterium
CTCTGTGAAATTTTAATAATTTGATCTTATAGAAAAGGAATTCCCCATCCTTTTTTCTATAACCTATAGTAATAATGCCCTGCGTATATTTTACGCAGGGCATTTATTTTAATATCTTTTTGTTTTTGTCTTTAACTGACAACTGCCATCCGCAAGCTCCGATGTTTCATCGGAGCGGACTGCAAACGGTTTTTACTTCCTATCAAAGAAGGGATTTTTACCACTGACGGAAAGCGGTATCCCCATGATGATCTTGTTTTCTTCTCCCAGCAGATTCATCTCCCGCACCGCCCAGCCCACAGTATACATGATCCGGTTATCGATCCTCATATCCGCAGCTTTGCTCACAGCCGCTCCGACAGCTATTCCCAGGTCATGAGAGTTAAAAATACAAATGGTTTGTTTTGACCGGCTTTCAGCGCAATTCTTGTTGCCGCAAAGTCCGCATAGCTTTAAATCAACCGGATCTATCTTGGTCCCTAAAAGGATCAATACCTGCGCCTGCCGCACGCCTTTGGCATCACGGATATATCCTTGGTGATCATATTGTTTGGCGATTGCCTCCATTTTATCCGCGATCTTATCCTTATCACTACCAGTAACGATCATGGTCGTAAGATTGTCTAGGCCCTTAGCCTTTGGTGCGGTTCTTACTGCCAGGCAAATTTCTTCAGCCATTTTCAGCAAAACATCTTCTTTTTTTTCCGGGTTCTTCATGATCATTTTATTTCCTCCAGCTTTACATCTTTACATCTAACATTTAGCTTCCAGCATTCAGCTGTTTTTTAATATCCGCCTTCACTGACTACGGATTTTTCTTCTTTCTTTGGCGCCACGGTAGCAAAGGTAGTAGGCTCAGTCCCTGCTATGTAGCTTTCTAAAAATGGATTTGGCCAATCAGGCGGTGCCAGCAACCCTGATTTATAATCGATCTTGACTTGCTTGATCTTTGAAGGGATCTTAAAATCGCTAACCGGAATATTTTGCAGGGCTTGCTCCATAAAATCTGTCCAAATGGGACAAGCGATGACCCCGCCGGTTTGTTTCCCCCCGATAATTCTATGGTCATCATAGCCGATCCAAACGCCGCAGGACAGGTCCGGAGTATAACCAATGAACCAGGCATCCCGGTAATCATTGCTGGTGCCGGTTTTACCGGCACACGGGCGGCCAAGAGCCCTGGCTGCGTAACCAGTGCCATTCCTTACCACCCCTTTAAGCAGATTGGTCATTATATAGGTGGTTTGTTCTGAAAGAACAGGTTGTTCTGTGGGAGAATCTTGTTCCAGGACATTTCCACTGGCATCTTTGATCATGATCACACTATACGGGGTAGTCTTGATGCCATAATTGGCAAAAGTGCAAAAAGCACTGGTGATTTCTTGTAGCGTCACTTCGCTGGTGCCCAGGGATAAAGATAGGTTATTACCTAGCTGGCTTTTTATCCCCAATAACTCTGCGTATTTTATTACAGTTTCAGGCGTAAGCTGAACAATAAGTTTGACCGCGCAGACATTTCGCGAGTTTTCCAGTGCCCGGCGTAAGGTGGTAGGTCCCCAGAATTCTTTATCATAATTTTCCGGAGTCCATTCTTTTTCATCCCCGCCGACCAGGGTGACCGGGGAATCATCGATCAACGATGAAGGGGTCAGGCCATTTTCCAGGGCTGCGGTAAAAACAAAAGTTTTAAAAGCGCTACCTGGCTGACGTTTCGCTTGGGTGGCCCGGTTAAATTGGCTTTTTTCAAAATTACGGCCGCCGACTAAAACCCGGATCTGACCGTTCTTAGGATCAATGGCGATCAAGCCGCACTGGATCGGGGTATCAGTTGAGGCTGAGAGATCATAAGGGCTCAGTTTCCTGTCCAATGCTTTTTCTGCTGCTCGTTGCATACCCAGGTCCAGGGTGGTATATATCTGCAAGCCACCTTTATATATAGCATCTGTGCCATATTTGTCTTCCAGGTCCATTTTGATATTTTCAATAAAATATGGAGCGGTATTTAAAACATATTTCGGCCGTTGGGTATAATATTTATACTGCAGAGCTTTATCCCTTTCTTCCAGGGTAATATATTTCTGATGATACATTAGGCTCAATACTGTTTGAGCCCGGCGTTGGGCTGATGCTGGTTTGGTAAACGGTGAATACGCTTTCGGTGCACGCAGCATGCCGGCTAACAACGCGCATTCAGCCAGGTTCAAGTCTTGCACATGCTTACCGAAATATATCCTGGACGCTTGTTCGACTCCAAAAGCGCCGTGACCAAAAAATACTTGGTTCAGATACATCTGCAATATTTCTTCTTTAGTATACTTTTTTTCAATTTGCAAAGATAGCAGAGCTTCCTTGATCTTGCGCTGGAAGGTACGATCCTGGGTTAGGAAAAGAGCTCTGGCTAATTGTTGGGTGATAGTACTGCCGCCTTCAACGACCCGGCCCCGGAAGATATTATTTACAAAAGCCCGTCCGATGCCGCGCAGATCTATGCCCCAATGTTTAAAAAAACGCTCGTCTTCTGTGGCAATGACCGCATTCTGTAAGTCCACTGGTATTTTTTGCAGGGGGACTACAGTTCGGCGTTCACTGAACATTTCCGCGATCACTTCATTGTGGATATCATAGAAACGCGTGATCAGCCCTGGCTTGTATTCTTCCAAGGCAGTGGTAGAAGGTAGCTCTTTGGCATATTTGCGAAAGAGCTGCAAGACTGCTCCGGCTGCCAGCAGGACGCAGATAAGCAATCCAATTATGACTCTGAATAATATTTGTCTTGTGCGCATGAAAGGCATATTATCACATTCACCGGTAAATATCAATGAAATATTTTCTTGCCAATAGTCATTTCCTGTGGTAATATCTTGCCATATGCAGGACTTAAGCACGCAATTAAAACTAATAAAAAAAGGCGCGGTGGAGTTGATCAGCGAAGACGAGCTGGTCAAAAAGCTGCAGGAAAACCGGCCTTTACGCATTAAATTCGGGGTAGATCCTACGACCGCGGATATCCATTTGGGCCATACCGTAGCCCTTACTAAGCTGCGGCAATTCCAGGAATTGGGCCATAAAGTGGTATTCTTAATAGGTGACTTTACCGCGCAAATAGGTGATCCCAGTGGCCGCTCAGAGACCCGCAAGCCATTAACCGCGGAAGAAGTAGCCAGGAACGCGGAGACCTATTTACAGCAGGTATTCAAAATATTGGATAAAGATCCAGTCAAGCTGGAAGTAGTATATAACTCCCATTGGCTGGGTAAGATGGGAGTCAAGGAGATCATTGGCCTGGCTTCCCGCTATACTGTGGCGCGGATGCTGGAAAGGGATGACTTCCAGAAACGCTATAAGGAAGGCACTCCTATTTCTATCTTGGAATTTCTCTATCCTTTGATGCAGGGTTTTGATTCAGTGCAGATCGATGCGGATGTAGAGATCGGCGGGAGTGACCAAAAGTTCAACCTGCTGGTGGGCCGGGAACTGATGCGGGACTATGGCAAGAAAAGTGCGCAGGTAGTATTGACCATGCCGCTCTTGGAAGGCCTGGATGGCGTTCGCAAAATGAGCAAGTCTTACAATAATTATATAGGCATCACTGAATCTTCCAAAGAAATATTCGGCAAGATCATGAGCGTGTCTGATGAATTGATGTACCGTTATTATGAATTACTGACTAATGAAGAAGTCGCAGAGATCAAAAAACAACATCCCATGGAAGCCAAGAAAAAACTTGGTGAGACCATGGTGGCCAGATTCTATGATGAGGCTACTGCTAAGCTCGCCCGCGCTGAATTCGAAAATATTTTTAAAGCCAACCAACTGCCGCAAGATATAGAAATATACTATTATAATGATATAGAACAAAATCCTGATATATCAAATGTCCTATCAATATCTGGAATGGTTATATCAAGGAGAGAAGCAAAAAGGTTCATTGAACAAGACGCAGTGAAAGTTAATGGGGAAAAAGTTACTGATGAAAACTACAAGGTTGATATTAGTAAAGAACCAGTTATCCAGATAGGCAAAAGGAAAATAAAAAAGATAAAAAGGAAAGGGCAATAATTATTGCTAAGGTTTCTGAGGAAGGTCTTTTACGTAGCGAGGAATAATATTTTTTAGCGAGACAATGAACGAGAGACGAAGCTTATCAGAGATAAGTTAGGAGCGAGTGAGGCAGGCGCAGCAGAAAAGATTATTCCGCAGTAGTAAAAAGATCTTGCTCAGAGACCTTAACAGATCGGTAAACGGAAATTCGCGAAGATAAAAAAATAAAAATAAAAAATAAATAAAATTTCGCTTGACATTATTTAAAGGTTCTGGTAATATTAACCATGGATGCAAGAAGGGAGGGAAACAGTAAGTAGAATTCCCGGCAGCAAATAACCTTCGCAATAAATCCTCGCAAAATAATAACAAAATAATTCTTGACAATAAATTAAATATAAGTATAATTAAATAATCCACTTACGCAAGTGGTAAGTGTGATTATGTTATTTTGTTTTCAAATAGTTCTTTGATAACTAAATAGGTGCAATATGGTAAGAACCATAAACCTTGTCGATTCTTAACAGAATCAACAAAAATAGTAATGCTAGCAAACAGTAAGATTAGAGCAGATTGATCTACTCTATAATTATATTATGGAGAGTTTGATCCTGGCTCAGAACGAATGCTGGCGGCGTGCTTAACACATGCAAGTCGAACGGGTTCTAGCAGAATATCGCTGGGATTAGTGGCAAACGGGTGAG
>JAQUQP010000153.1 GCA_028716025.1 bacterium
CCTGCAGCGCGGCCAGGAACATGACAAAACCCCAGCCGAAGCTGGCCCAGATATTAACCATAGCCACCGTCGGCAAAGCAGTTTCCCGCATACCCAACCAGGCTAGAGCCCACTTTCCTAAACCTATATTATTAAGAAAAATATTCAAAATCCCTTGATTTGGTTCCAGTATCCATTTCCAGAGGAACGCGATCACGACAAAAGACAACATCGGCGGGATAAAGAAAATTACACGGTATAACCTGGCCCCCTTCAATTCTTTATCCACTATCCAGGCTAGTAGCAGAGCCAAGCCATTTTGGATAGTGATGCCCATTAAAGCCAGGAAAGCGGCATTTTTAATAGGTTTCCAGAAATCCGGGGATTGGAACAAGGCTTTTCGGTAATTGTCCAGGCCTACAAATTTCATTTCATTGAGACCATCCCAGGAATAGAACGTTATTAGGAAGTTTTTAATAAATGGGTAAATAACGAAAACACCGAAAAATATCAATGCGGGCAAAACAAAAAATAAATACATGATCTCTCGGCGTTTCCACGGACGCTTGAACATTTTAACTCCAAAAGCATATAGTGTTTAACGTTATTTCTAGTTTTTGTATCTAGCTATAATCCGAATGTATTCCTCATCTAAGAACTTGCAAACTTGCTCCGGATTTTTTTCTCCTAAGATAATAGACTGTATCTCGACATTTATTTTACTGAGCATCTCGCCCCACTCCGGCGGATTCTGGAACCGGCCATAATAAAGGCTTCCCATCCAGGGCACGAACTTAGCCAATTTGCTGCCGGTCTTCATCTCTTTGCGGGCAGTCAAGTTTACTGGAATATTCTGGCTGCTTTCAGCGTACATCAATTGCGGCAGTTTGCTGGTCAAGTATTTTACAAATTTCACCGCTGCTGCCGTGTTTTTGCCATTGGCATTGACGGCAATGGCAGCACCAGGCCCGCCAGGCAATAAGCACTGATTAGCCGCATCTACCGGTTTAGGCGGGTAAAAAACATCAAAATCCTGGAAATTAGGCGCGGTTTGTTTCCAGACGCCGATCTCCCAGGAACCGAACCAGAACATTCCCACTTTATTTTGCGGGAAAATATCTTCCCCGTTAATTCCGCCGGTTATCCCTTTCATATACATCTTAGCGTCGCGCATATCTGCGAATATCTTAAAGCTCTTTATCACCCGCGGATCACTGAACTTGATGCGGTTAAAAGCCAGATCGGTAAAGCCTTTAGCTCCCAGATAGGCAAACGCGTAATTCATCCAAAAAGTATGGTTCTCCCATTGCTGGCCATAAAAATTGGCTACAAAAGGATCAATTCCGGCGGCTCTTAGTTTAGTACCAGCCGCGATAAATTCATCCCAGGATTTCGGGACACTTTTTATTCCCGCTTTTTCCCATAATTTGGTATTATAAAAAATAGCCATGCAATTGGCATCCACAGGCAAACCATATAAACCTGCTTTTTTCACTCCATACACAGACAGGTCTTCAGCAGTAAAAGTAAAACCACGAAGGTAGTTTTCCGGAATGGAGCTTTTCCATCCTTTATCCATAAAAGGGGTCAAGTCCAGGAAATGGCCGCCGCGAACATAGGCAGCGTAGTTAGTAATATTTAAAGTGATCGTAATAAGATCAGGCAAAGCCTTACCGCGAGCTGCCGCGCTCAATCTACGGTCGTAGGCTTCGGGAGGGCCGTAATTCTGCACATCGACCTGTATCCCGGTCTCCTTCTCAAAATCAGCGGCAATTTTTTTCAATACTGCGTCACGGTCAGTAAAATAATGCCAATACACCAGCTTGACCGGCTCGGCAAAAAGCGCTGAAACTGACAGCAGGCAGCTTGCCAGTATCACTAACCCAATTAACTTTCTCATATCCTCTCCTTTTATTAATCAGCTATTTAAAACTAAAAAGGAGAAGCGACCGTTCGCTTCTCCTGATTACTTATTTATTTTCTGTTTTTACATTAATCAATTCAACTTTATCAAAACTCCACTCCCCCTCATTCTTTGGGCGTGGCTCGAACTGGTAAGTCATGATTGGAAAATCAATGGTCTTATTCTTGGTGGCATTATTCGGCTGCCAGTCAGTTCTCGCTTCAAATGACTTAAAAGGTATGATCACTTGTTTCCAGATATCGCTATCATCCTGGACCAGATACCGGAAATATTCTTTTTTCGCGTCAATGATGTCGAAGGCCAGCTGTTTTCCGGATTTAGTGCCTTTCATCCAGAAACTTATCGCGTTATATTTATCCCATTTGATATCCTGGGGCCGTACATTCCATGCTCCGGCTCCTTTGACATCAATGTTATATCCCCTGGCTATCCAGATCCAGCCGCCAGGCATGGCAAAAAATACTACCTTCAGTGATTGCTTACCATCTACCTTGTCAGCATCATCCGCATATACTTCTACCGAAGACCCGCCACCTGAACCATAATCTACATTCCCGCTCATCGAGCCAGAAGTGATCCCGGCCGGGATGATCTCCCCTTCAAAGCTGTCTAACAAAAGTGAATCCGCGGCAAAACTATTAACTGCACCAAGACTGAGCATTACCAATATTACTAAGCTTACAAATATCTTATACATAATCCTTACCTCCTGTCCTGATTTTAATCATTACCAAAATCAATCCTATCGCAGGATTAACTTTAGTAATGACTAAATTTCAAAGATCGTTTATTGTTAAATTACGGGGTCTTTCCCCAGAAATTTGGGGAAAGACCCCGCTTGTCATTCTAAATGATACACTAAAACTTCTAGTTTGTCAAGCAATTACCAGAGATAGCTAGCCTTTACTTCATAATACTGAGGATTGATTTGCTCCAAATGCTCTGGGTCCATCGCGCTGCCTGAATACCAGATAGCGTTCTGGGCATTCTTCATCAAGACGCTTAAATTCAGGTTCTTGACGCCGACATTCTTAGCTGTGGCGACTAAGTCAAGCTGCGCTCCGCCACCCCATTCATATCCGGTCCAGGTCTGTGTGCCATCAATGAAATGGCCGCGGTTCTGGATCTTCTCGTCTATCTTATAAACACCGGATACGCCGTAGTTCTCGGTAATGTCATAATATCCGCCAATAGACATATTCCATCTCGGTACGGCAGACTTGTTGAAATTGCTGTCTATTTCTGTGTCGATCACGCCAGATCCGCCTGCTAAACCAGGGGTAATGTTAGCGATCTTGTTCTTTAACAACTGGCTGCCGGAAACGAATCCACCAAAGTTTTTCCAATCATAAGAGATATTGGCTTCGATACCATGAGCCTGATGGTCGCCAACATTGAAGAAACCACGGAGCTCGCCAGGATTCAAAGTAGGCCAAGCGGTTCCCGTGTACACGAAGTTGACAAAATCATACAGTATTTCCTGGTAATAGCTAGCCAGTACCTTCATATTCTTGATCGGACGTACGTCAATAACGAATTCCGTAGATTCGGCTGTGGTAGCTTTCTGGGTTGCTCTGAGATTAACGTTATTTTGTTCAGAGTATCTTTCGAAAGTATTCAACCGGGTAAAGCCCTGTTGGTAAATGATTTTCAAGAAGAGGTTTTCCATCGGGCTATACACGCCGGCTGCCTTCGGGAAGAATCTGTGCAGTTTCTCTCTTTCGTCACGGAACTGGTCACCGGGATTAAATTCGCCGACATACCGTCCGCCGCCGGTCAAGCTAAGATTATCGAGTAGTTGGTACTTCGCATCGACATAGCCTTCAACCGCGGCAATATCATTGCCCATTTCAGTGAAGGTAGGCAGGAATTCCGGCGGATCAAAGAAGCTGCCGCTGCCTGGTACGTTTGGATCCCACGGTCTGAGATATGGATCCCAGCTAGCAGACGGACCGGAACCTTGCGGGCTCCACACGCCGCCCTGTGCACCGAGCACAACGCTGAGAGCTTCAGTGGGATTCATCAATACGTTAGAATCGATTTCATACCTTTTCTCAGTTTTCATTTCATAGCCGCCGCCATGAGCCTTTGGATTAAACACATCATACATCTGATAGAAATTGTTAAACCTTATGGTAGTGGTCCAATCAGTGTTTTTCCAGTATTCCGGCTTCTTGATCATGACGTTAACATCATCCGCATAGTTTTCCACGCGGACAATATTTTCCGCCGCGCTGATATTATGACGGTCTGTCCTGGATTCCAAACGCCGATAGGCAATAGTGAAATCCTTATAATTCACATTCGTGAAAACCTGGTAATCGGGCAATGGATTAGCCGCAGTGTGGCCGTCCACTATTCTGGTGCTTATTCCGCCCCATTCTTCCATCAATCTTTCCGCTCCATAATAATAGGTAGAGTTCACCAGGAACTGATAGCTCAAGTCATCTGATGGTTTCTGTGCGTAGTTAATGTTGTAGCGGGCCATAGCATACTTGCCGACTACGACGCTGGTGTTCAGACCCTGGAACTGCTGCGCGCTTTTATGCACGATATTGATGGTGCCTTGGGTTCCCTGTCCGCCCCACACTGAGGTATTGGGCCCTTTGATGATTTCGATCCTCTCGACATCATCAAAACTATTCGGCCAATTGTTTTCGCCCAAGCCCAGGAATGTAGGCATCAACATGCCGTCATACAAGAACAAAATTTTGTCATTGGCATAACCAGAGACGCCTCTCAACACCAAGACTTCATCTTGC
>JAQUQP010000154.1 GCA_028716025.1 bacterium
ACCGCCAAGGAAGAATCAATTGAAACCATCCTCAAAACTGCTGGACTGAAAAAAGAGGGGAAATTAAAAAAACTTATAGTGTCTGGTTGTCTGGTAAGAGAGTTCGGACCTGAACTGGCTAAGGCTCTGCCGGAAGTGAATGTTTTTTATCAACAATCACCAGCCTACTTACCGGTGCATTCTGCGGCGCGTTACCAGCTTACTCCGTCTTTTTCCACTTATGTCAAGATTTGCGATGGTTGTGATAATCACTGTTCTTATTGCCTGATCCCTTCGATCAGGGGTAGTTTCCGCAGCCGGGCCAACACTGATATTATGTCTGAAGCCAATAAATTAGTAAGCCAGGGTGTGCGGGAAATCAATCTGATCGGCCAGGATATTACTAATTTTGGTACGGACCGGTACCACCGGCGGACTCTAGGCGGATTATTAAAGCAATTAATAAAGATAAAGGACCTGCGATGGCTGCGTTTGCTCTACGCGCATCCTGCCCATCTGGACCGGGAAATTATCCAGCTTATGGCTCGGGAAAAGAAGATCTGCCAGTATATCGACCTGCCGCTACAGCATATTAATGATACTATTTTGCGGCAGATGAACCGCCGGGTTACGCGCCGGCACATTGAAAAATTGATCGCAGAGATACGGAAAACCATCCCGGGAGCAGCCTTGCGGACTACGTTCATTGTCGGTTTTCCCGGAGAGACTGAAAAACAGTTCCAGGAACTTTATGATTTTGTTAAAAGTACCAGGTTTGACCGTCTGGGGGTTTTTGCTTATTCCCGGGAAAAAGGAACTCGCGCCGCTGACATGATCGGACAAATTCCCGAGCGCGTTAAACAGCGGCGGTTAAAAAAGATAATGCTGCTACAGCAAAAGATCGCTTGGGAGAATAATCAGAGGTTGGTCGGTAGGGAATTAACTGTCCTCATAGAAGGATTGGACCAGAAAGGGCGTTATCTTGGCCGCAGCCAGTACGATGCGCCGGAGATAGATAACCAGGTACTGGTCTGTTCAGCGGTTAAACTGCGACCAGGCACTTTTGTGCAGGTTAAAATAACCAAAGCATTGCCTTACGACTTAATAGGAGAAATTTATGAATCTAGCCAATAAGCTTACTTTCTTGCGTATCGCGCTGGTGCCGGTGTTCATGCTTTTTATTTTTATTGACCACCCTATGACCCGGTTGCTGGCTTTACTAATATTCATCGGGGCCTCTCTCACTGACTTGTATGACGGCTGGCTGGCCCGCCGGCATAATTATATCACTGACCTGGGAAAATTCATGGATCCGCTGGCTGATAAATTACTGGTCTCAGCCGCATTCATATCTTTCGTTGAACTCCAGGAACTGAGCATTCCCGCCTGGATGGTGATCATCATCATCAGCCGGGAATTCATTATTACTGGTTTGCGGACCTTGGCGGCGGCTAAAGGCAAAGTACTGGCTGCCAGCAGGGCGGGTAAGTATAAAACTACTTCACAAATGACCAGCATCATTATTATCCTGATCATCCTGGCGTTAAATGCCATGTATAAAGCAGGCTATATTAATTTACGGTTTGAGAACTTTGACTGGTATTTTACCACCCGTCTCATTTGTTACTGGCTGATGGCTTTAACGACATTACTGACCGCTATTTCCGGGATGAGTTTTATTAATAAATACAAGAATCTTTTTCTTGAGGAATCGCAGTGAGATCATTAGCCAAATTACTGGCTACCTGTTTTTATCTCGGTTATATTCCCGTAGCTCCCGGTACTTTAGGCGGCAGTTTGCTGGGGGTGGGGATCTACCTGTTAATTTTCCAGAATAACTTTGTTAATTTAATAGCGACCTTGGCAGTCGCGTTGCTGGCTATCTGGTCCAGCGGGAGAGCTGAGGAGATATTCGGCAAGAAAGACGACCAGCGCATCGTCATTGATGAAACTACTGGGATGTTGATTGCCATGCTCTGGCTGCCGGATAAGGGTATGTTGTACCTGGGATTAGGGTTCGCCGTGTTCCGGGTCATGGATATAGTTAAGCCACTGGGTATTAAGAGATTGCAGGCGATCAGGGGTGGATGGGGAGTAGTGGCAGATGATGTCGCCGCCGGCTTCGTCACCAACATCATCCTAAGAATTGTGATGAAATTAGTATAGCCTCACTGTCTCGCTGCGCCGTTTCGAAAAACGAGTCGATTTCCCCGGCGAGGAAATCGCTCTCTTACTCGCTTGAGTTTTCCCGCCAAGCGGGAGGAAAAAAGTCCCTGCCAACTCAAGCTCCGTAGGTTTTCTACACTGGCATCAGCGGCCGCGTTCGGCTCTTGGTAGTGTATCAGGGAACTGATCATTATTTTGAGCGAGCTTGTCGATTTCAGCCAAAGCACGCTTGCAGACAACGAGGGTATCTGTTGGTTGCTGGATGCCGAGCATGTTTGAGCCCAGGGGGCGAGTTGCGCAGGCACCGAGTTGTCAAAAGACCTTTGGCGCAGGATTCGCCAAGGGCGGATATGGAAATCGACACCGGAGCGAACAAATAGTGACAGTTCACTGATAGGCGACAATATAAAAAATAAAAATCCAAAGGGAGGAAAAGTTTTATGGTAAAAGAAGTAGAAAAGTCCAAAGAAACAGAAAAAGACAAAGCCTTGGAATTGGCTATCGCCCAGATCGAAAAGCAATTCGGCAAGGGCGCGATCATGAAATTAGGCAAAGACGCGCACGTACCCGTTGAAGTTATTCCCACCGGATCACTTATGCTGGATTTGGCTATCGGTGTCGGTGGTGTGCCCCGCGGCAGGGTAATAGAAATATTTGGTCCGGAATCAAGCGGGAAAACCACCATCTGCTTGCATATCATCGCTGAAGCGCAGAGAAAAGGCAGTACAGCGGCTTTTATTGATGTTGAGCATGCTCTTGACCCTGGATATGCGAAACGAATTGGCGTCAATATTGAAGGTTTGCTGGTGTCCCAGCCAAATACCGGGGAAGAAGCACTGGAAATCGCCGAAACCTTGGTTCGGAGCGGAGCCTGCGATGTTATCGTAGTAGATTCGGTAGCAGCGTTGGTAACACGGGCGGAATTGGAAGGAGAAATGGGTGATTCGCATATGGGTGTGCAGGCCAGGCTGATGAGCCAGGCTTTGCGTAAATTAACCTCAGCCATAAACCATACCAAATCATGCGTTATTTTCACCAACCAATTGCGCGAAAAGATCGGTATCATGTTCGGCAATCCGGAAGTGACCCCCGGTGGTCGCGCGCTTAAATTCTATGCCTCACTGCGTTTGGATATCCGTCGCATTGAAAATCTTAAAATCGGTGATGCTGTGGTTGGCGCCAGGGTGCGTATAAAAGTAGTTAAAAATAAAGTCGCGCCGCCATTCCGCCAGGCAGAATTTGAAATGTTCTATAATGAAGGCATTAACAAAGCTGGAGACTTGCTGGATGCGGCAGTCGAGGAAAAGATTATTGATAAAAGCGGTACTTGGTTTGTTTATGGCGAAAAGCGCTTGGGCCAGGGCCGGGACAATGCCAAGGCCTACCTGACCGAGCATCCGGAAGACTTTGCCGAGATCGATAAAAAAATAAGAGCTAAATTCGCGCCGGAAGTAAAAGAAAAAGAGGCTAAGAAATAGTGGCAGAACCAAAGATCAGGATCGAAGCCTTATCAGTTGGGTCACTGGGTACTAATTGTTACCTGGTATATGATGAAGGATCAAAGCAGTCAGCGATCATTGATCCAGGCGAGGAAGCGGAGAAAATACTTGCCCTGGTCACTGTCCGGCAGGTTACCGTAAAGTTGATCATCCATACTCATGGTCATTTTGATCATACTGGAGCTAGTGAAGCCTTGCGGCGCGCCACCAAAGCCAGAATGCTGATCCACCAAGGAGATGCTGATCTGGCCGGATTTATCCCGGAAGCATTTTTGCATGACGGTGAGACTATCTTTCTCGGTCCGCTTGAATTTAAGGTGCTCCATACACCGGGACATACACCTGGCGGTATTACCCTAGTAGGAAATGGATTTGCTTTTACCGGTGATACTTTGTTTAAAAATGGCGTAGGACGGAGCGATCTTACCGGCGGGAATGAAACCGCTTTATGGAAAAGTATCCGGGAAAAGCTATTTTCTTTGCCGCCAGAAACTGTTATTTATCCGGGACATGGGCCGGCTTCCACTATTGGCCAGGAAAAGAAAAAATACTAAATGGCAGAAATGATAGAGCTAATAGAGCGATACTTGCAATATATAACCGTAGAAAAAGGTTTAAGCCGCAATACGATTGAAGCTTATCAGCGGGACTTGACATATTATCAAAGATTTTTGCAATCACGGCATATTGATACTTCCCGAGCGGTCACTGAAAAAACAGTATTTGAATACCTGGTCAGCCGGCGCCAGGGAAACTTGCAAGCCGCCAGTATTGCCCGCTCGCTGGTCAGCATCAGGAATTTCCACCGGTTCCTACTACAGGAGAATATCTCTACCCAGGACCCGACGGAGAACCTGGATGCTCCCAAACTGGAAAAACACTTACCTAAAACCTTGAGTAGTGCCCAGGTGGAAGCGCTACTGAACCAGCCGGATCTTTC
>JAQUQP010000155.1 GCA_028716025.1 bacterium
CAATATTATCGCTGGCCGGGGCTGTCCGTTCGACTGCAATTACTGTTCGCGGATCTTTCACGGAGTACGTTTAAGGAGCATTGATAATATTATTGCCGAGATTATCTGGTTAAAGGAAAGATACGGCATTGAAGGTGTCTTTTTCTGCGATGATACTCTCACGGTTAAAAAGGAGAGGGTATATGAACTTTGCGATAAGATCCAACCCTTGGGATTACGCTGGAATTGCCAGGGCCGGGTTAATAACGTGGATCTGGAAATGTTGCGGCGGATGAAGGCCGCGGGTTGTACCGCGGTGGGCTATGGCATAGAATCAGGCAGCCAAAAGATCCTTAATAATATGAACAAGAAGGCAACTGTTGAACAGGCGGAACGCGCTCTAAAAAATACCGTACGGGCGGGCTTATATCCCATAGTACAGGTAATGTTCGGTTATCCCGGCGAAACCAGGGAGACCTTAAACGAAACAGTGGCCTTCTTTAAGCGCGCGGACAATCCAGGAGATGATCTCAGCCCGGTAACACCTTTACCGGGAACAAAGCTATGGCAAGATACGCTAAATAAAGGAATGGTCAAGGATGAGAAGACGTTGTTGGAAAGCCTGGATGGCGGCTATATGCCCGATGCTCCAGTAGTCTTGAATTATACATCATTTTCGCAGGCAGAATTTGATTCTCTGAGGATAGAAACACAGGAAGTTATCCGCCGGAATTATTTCCGGCGTCATCCGGAAGTAAAGTTCAAGAAGTTTTTTATAAGCTTGAGAGATAACCTGGTAAGACACGGTTGTAAAGGTACAATGAAAAAAATAATCGTTCGCGGCAAAGAATATTTTATGGGCAAGGTCGTTAGAGCATAAATATGAGGTGAGGTTTTGACTGACCGGCAAAAAGTAATTAAAGATTGTGTGCGCTATTCGGCAGTTACCGTCATTGGCCAGGGAGTAGGGCTGATTCGGGCGATTTTTATCCCTGTCCTGCTCACTCCATTGCAATTTGGCATCTGGAATTTAATGAATGTCATAGTAAGCTATGGCAGCAATGCCCACCTGGGCGTTTTAGACGGCATGAACAAGCTTATTCCTATGCTCCGGGGACAAGGGCAGGAATCGGAAGCAGAAGTTATAAAGGATAGCGCTTTTTGGGTGAATGTATTTTTAAGCGCGGGCTGGGGCTTGGTTATTTGGATCGCCTCATATGCCGTACCTCCGTTATATACTGTGGCGCTGCGTATCACTGCCCTGGTGGTTTTCCTTTTAGGATTATTTTCGTATTACTTTTCTCTCTTGCGCGCTGATAACCGCTTCACCTTGGTCAGCGCAGGAGTGGGGGGCTTGTCGATCCTTTCAGCGGTTTTAATCCTGACTTTGGGTTATTTTTCCGCGGATCGTCTCTCCGGGGTACTGATCGGATTGACTATATCTTATGTCCTGATCCTTTTTTTCTGGTTTTTTAAGGGACAGTATCGTTTTGGCTTGCGGCTAAATGGATTAGCGGTACGCCGGTCATTTTCTACGGGCGCTCCCTTGCTGATCACCGGAGTTTTATCAGTGCTTTTTCTCAGCGTTGACCGCTGGGTGATCGCTTCAAAACTGGGAGTGGCCATGGTAGGTTATTATGCTATCGGTATTCTGGTCAGCAATCTCATCGGTTTGATCCCCGGCTCGATCGCCAGCGTCCTTTATCCAAAGATGCTGGAGCGATTCGGGGCTACTGGTAGATCAACTACGTTAATGAGCTTATTAGATGGTCCGGTCCGGGTCGTTGTCATGCTGCTGAGCCTTTTGATCGGGGGATGTATTCTGATTTTGCCGCAGTTGATAAAGTTCTTTTTGCCGAAATACCTGCCATCTGTCCCTTTTCTGGGTATCCTGGTTTCCGCCGCTTTCTTCTTTGGAGCAGCTAGTGTTCCTGGTAATTTTATTATCGCTGTCAATAAGCAAAAACCATTGATCGCGATACAAGTGGCGGCGATCCTGCTGGCAGTGACCATGGATTTTGTAGCGGTACAAATGGGTTGGGGGCTTATCGGTGTCGCCTGGAGCACAGCTGGTGCTTATCTGGTATATGGAGGCGGTTACATGTTCCTGGCTGCTTATTTTGCTTTTGAAAGCCGGGCGGAAATGACGCGCTTTCTGGTTGACGTATATGCGTTGTTCGCGGCCATGGTATTAGGTTTGGTCCTGACTATGACACTGGTCCCAGACGGCGAGACTGCCAAGGCGGCATTAGCTTTCACCACTTTACGGTTCCTATTGTTTATCTCTATCCTATTGCCGGCATTATGGTGGTGTAACCGGGATGGTAAAGTAATGTCAGTCATACGTAATGAGTTAGTTGCTTGTCCGAAACCATAGTTGGAGGATGTGTAAATAATATGAAAGTAATATTAACAAAACCTTGGCTTCCAGTAAGACAGCGTATGATCATCACTTTACCTTTTGCTTCGTTGTATTTGGCTTCTTACTTAAAGAGACAACAACCTAACATTGAAGTTAAAATAGCTGATCCGGATATTGACGCTTTTAACGATGAAAACAGGTTTTACCGTCAGATCGTGGAAATGAAGCCGGAGGTGATCGGCGTAACGATATTTTCTCACACGGTCCTGGCTATACAACGGATATTCTCGGGTTTAAAAAAGTCGTTGCCTGGTACGATATTTATCGGCGGTGGGCCGCATATCAATAGCGTGGGGAAAAAAGCTTTTAAGGAACTCCCTGATTTCGATTATTTTATTCGCGGGGAAGGAGAGCTTGGGTTTAATGACCTCTGCTTAGCTCTCAATAAGTCCGGCAGTGATCTTAGCGCTATTAATGGTTTAGTTTACCGGGAAAATGGCGTTATTATGGAGAATAAAAGCGAATTTTGCCAAAATATAGACCTCTTTGACCCGATTGATTATTCTTTAATTGACCCGGCGCGTTATTTGACGGGTAGTCCTACGGGATTGTTTCATAAAGGGCGCAAGGTAATGCAGATAATTACTACGCGAGGGTGTCCTTTTCTATGTACCTACTGCGCGGCCCCGGTTAATACAGGCCGCATAGTCAGGAAACGTTCAACGTCGAATATCCTTAAGGAGATAGTTAATTTAAGAAAATTCGGGGTTGATGAAATTCACCTTATGGATGATAATTTTACCTTTAGCAAGGACCACGTTATTTCTTTATGCCAGGCACTTATCGAGCATGGGATTAAAATGCCTTTCGCCCTGCCAAACGGTGTCAGGTTGGATAAACTTGATGAAGAAATGCTAGCTTATATGAAAAAAGCCGGATTTTATCATATTGGCTTGGGTATTGAAGTGGGATCGGAAGAATCGTTGAAAAAGATAAAAAAGAATTTACGACTGGATGTGATCAAAGAAAAAATAAATATGATCAAAAAATATGGCTTTGGCACTACCGGATTTTTTATGATGGGATTTCCCTTTGAAACACGGAAAGATATTGAGGATACCGTCAGTATGCCGGAAAAGCTGGGCCTTGACCTGGCATCGTTCGGGAATTTTACGCCTTTGCCAGGCACCGAGATTTATTCCGACTTGGTTAAAGCGGGGGAAATTGAGGAGGGCTATTTGCCTTCTTTCCCGTCTGGAAAGGTCACTTATTCGCCGCGCGGCATCTCCAAGGAACAACTGGCCGCGCTGCAAAAGAATGCCGTGTTAAAATATTACTTGAAACCCAAGATGTTGTTTTTCATTATTAAAAGATTGCATTTCAATGATATTAAATATGTTTTACGAAGATTATACCAAATCATTTTTAGGCCCGAGATAGCCTCATGAAAATTGCCTTGATCAACCCGCCTTCCTTATATGTTTATGGCAAGATAAGGTCTGGGAATTATTGCAGTTTCCCGCTGGGCTTGGGCTATATAGCAGCCTATGTCCGGCAGGCTGGACATACGGTGCGCCTGTTCGATCCGGAACCATCCCAAACACCACTGGCAAACGTCTTAGATCAATTGGCAGAATATTCTCCTGACATAGTTGGTATTACTTCTGTGACCTCCAACTTTATGCTGGCCCGGCAAATAGCAATCGATGTAAAAAAACGACTGGGGTGCAAAGTGATCATGGGGGGGCCGCATGTCAATGCCCTGCCGCACTCAACCCTGCAAAGCACCCCGGCTATCGATGCGGTGATCATGGGAGAAGGAGAGATACCCACGCTGGCTCTGGCTAATTACTTTGCTGCCCATGGCGATATTGATTTTCACCAGGTCCCGGGAGCGGCTTTTATTAAGGATGGTAAATACTGGGAGAATCCCCGGTCGGAACTGATTACTGATCTGGATTCTTTACCTTATCCGGCCCGTGATCTGGTAGATATTAATTTGTATCAACTGCATCCTCATTTCCAGAGAGGGAAAAAAAGCGCGACGATCCTTTCCAGTCGGGGTTGTCCCTCGCAGTGCACTTTTTGCGCCAATCTTTGCTTGGGTCGGAAATTCCGCGCTCACAGCCCGGAGCGCCTGGTCGGTGAGATGGCACATCTGGTGGAAAAATATGGTATCCGTCAT
>JAQUQP010000156.1 GCA_028716025.1 bacterium
TTCCTTGAAGCTGTTGATAGTTGATAGATGGTAGTTGATTGAAAATGCTATCCTTTTGTTTCTATCTCTATCAACAATCAACTATGAACTATCAACTAGTTTACTTTTGGCAGTTTGGGCAGTAGTGCGTGCCGCGGCCGGCAAGGACGATCCTCTTGATCTCCCCTTTGCACCTCGGGCAGCTATTCCCCTTCTTTCCATATACCTTCAACTGCTTCTGAAAATCTCCGCCTTTGCCCTCTGGCGTGGTAAAATTCACAACCGTGGTCCCGCGAAATTTGATAGCTTTGGCAATTATTTTCCTGATAGCATCATATATTCGCTTTTTTTCAGCTATTTTCAGCTGGTTTGCCAAGCGGCGAGGACTAATCCCGGCATCATGCAGCACTTCATCTACATATATATTGCCCAAGCCAGCTACTACCTGCTGGTTCAAAAGCACTACTTTGATCTTTGACTTGTTCTTTGCCAGTTTTTGGCTGAATTCCCCAAAAGCAAATTCATTTCCTAACGGCTCGGGTCCTAATTTCAATATTGGTTTGAATTTTCCCAATTCTTTTACGTCTATCAGCCACATCCTGCCAAATTTCCTGATATCAGAATAGACCATGGTTTGGCCGCCAGAAAGCTGAAAAACAAAATGCATGAATTTGTTCTTTTCTACTCTTGATCCAACGAGCCAGTGGCCAGTCATACGCAAGTGTGACACCATTATTTTACCGCCACTTAAACAGAAGAGCAGGAATTTTCCCCGCCGGGACAGTGATTCAATCTTTTTCCCAATTATAGTATCCTGAAACGTCCTAAAATCCGGATAGACTACTATTTTCTTAAAGTTACTTTCAACAGCTAATATTTTCTTGCCGACTACTGTTTTAGACAAAACTCTTTTAACTGTTTCCACTTCAGGTAATTCAGGCATATTTTTAAATACAGTTTTGAGTTCTAATTTTTAGTTTTAAGTTAATCTTAAACCTAATACTCTAAATTTAAACCTTATAACTGTTCTCCTGTTCTTTTGGCATTACAAAAGGTGTTGTTTCCTCATATCCCCTTTGCGAAAATAAAAAAAGCAAAGCGACAAGCATAGGGACAAGACTGTTGAGTAAATTAGGAGCTGTCAGTCGACCAAGATAATAGCAAGAAAGAACAAAAACAAAACCTTCAATAAATAACCACGCTCCACCGGCTATCGGCTTGCGCAGGGCTATCAACACAGTCACCGTCATTATCAACCCCCCGGCTAAATCAGCTAAATAATCCCAAAAACTGACGTATGCCCCGGTCACAAACTGCCCGGTAATAAAAACCAGCCATAAAATAGCTATGAATAATCCGGTGAAACTCGCCAGCCAATAGATAAGTTTACGCACTATATTACTCCAAATTCTAAGCACTAAATTCTAAACTCTAAACAATTTAAAATTCTAAATCCTAATGTTATAATGGTTACTATTTGTATTTTGGTAATTAGGGCTTGTTTAGGATTTAGATATTAGGATTTCGGATTTGCTTCTAATTTAGGTCTCTCCAGTTCGGCCCTACGCTGACATTGGCTTCCAAGGGCACATCTAATTTCAAGGCATTCTCCATTTCGTATTTGATCATTTTTGCCAGCTGCTTCTCTTCTGCTTTTGGTACTTCAAATATCAGTTCATCATGGACCTGCAATAGCATTTTGGACTGAAGCTTTTCTTGCTTCAGCTTTTTATCTATATTGATCATAGCTATCTTGATAATATCCGCGGCTGTCCCCTGGATCGGCATATTGATCGCTACCCTTTCGGCAAAAGAGCGTATATTCCTGTCCTTGGCACTTATTTCCGGCAGGTATCTCCGGCGATTCAGCAGGGTTGTGACAAAACCATCATGCCGCGCTTTTTCTACGATCATTTCCATATATACTTTTACTCCGCTGAAGCGGGCAAAGTATTTATCAATATAGTCTTTGGCTGTAGCTGCATCAATACCCAGGGCTTGGGATAATCCATACGGGCTCATGCCATAGGAGAGGCCAAAGTTAACAGTTTTAGCAATGCGCCGTTTTTCGTCATCCACTTCTTCCGGTTTCAGGCCAAAGATCTCGCAAGCTGTATGGCTATGGATATCTTCATGATTGTGGAAAGCCTGTTTCATGTGTTCATCGCCAGACATATGCGCAAGTACCCGCAGGTCGATCTGTGAATAGTCTGCAGAAACAAATACACATCCTTCTTTAGGGATGAACGAGCGCCTGATGGACCGCCCTATTTCGGTACGTATCGGTATATTCTGCAGATTCGGCTCACTGGAAGACAATCTCCCAGTGGTAGTGACCGTCTGGTTAAATGAAGTATGCAGCCGTCCGGTCTTGGGATTGATCATCTCCGGTATTGGGTCAATATAGGTAGACTTAAGCTTGGCCAGTTCCCGGTCTTCAATTATCCTTTTAGGAAGCTCATGCATAGCTTGCAGTTGGCGCAAAACTGATTCATTGGTTGACGCGCCGGTTTTAGTTTTTTCTATTATTGGCAGACCCAGTTTTTCAAATAGTATCTTTGAAAGCTGCTGGGGAGAATTGATATTAAACTCAGTACCTGCTATTTTATAGATCACCTGTTCCAAAGCAGTGATCTTCCCGTCAATCTCCCTGGATAGTTCTTTCAGGTACGGCAGGTCCACCAGGATACCGGCATATTCCATCTCTGCCAGGATCTCCAGGACCGGCATTTCTACATCATAGAATAGTTTATCCAGCCCTTTTTCTACCATCATACCGGATAACTTGTGTTTCAGCCGCCAGACCATGTCTACCTGGGCGCAGGCATATTCGCTCACTCTTTCTACTTGTACCTGATCCATAGTGATTTGCTTAACGCCTTTGCCGATCAGGTCTGATATCGGTATCATTTTATACTGCAAATACTCGGCTGCAATGTCCTCTAAACTATGGTTGAGTTTGGACGGATTGATCAAATAGGAGGCGATCATGGTATCAAAAGAGATACCCTTCAATTCTGAGCCTTCATTTTTCAGGACCAGCAGGTCATATTTCAGGTTTTGCCCGTATTTTTTAATCTTTTCATCTTCAATTACCGGTTTGAGCAATTCTAATACTTTTTTCTTATCCTGCTGGGGAACCCCCAGATAGTCGTGAGCCACTGGTAGATAATAAGCTTTCTTTTCCTCATGACAGAGCACTAAGCCGACTATCTTGGCCAGCATTGGCTCGGTACTATTTGTTTCAAGATCAATGGATACTTCTTTCTTTTGCTTTATGGCAGTAATGATCTTAGCCAACTCAGCCGGATCAGTGATAACTTTGTAGCTCGCGTCTTTTTCTGAGCTCTGTTCGATTAATTCTGTGCTTAATGATTTAAATTCATATTTATTAAATAAAGCCATAGCTTTTTCCTGGTCCAGCGGGACAGGCCTCAGGTCATCTAAAGTCATGGTAAGTGCAACATTTTCTACCAGCGTCACCAGCTCTTTTGATTTAAAAGCCATTTCCCGGCCGGCCTCCATTTTATTTTTCACTTTAGCCGGCATTTTGTCCAGGTTTTGATACATATTTTCAATGGTTCCGTATTCTTTTACCAGCTGCAAAGCGGTTTTTTCTCCTATGCCTGGCACCCCGGGTATGTTATCGCTCGAATCGCCGCATAAGCCTAAATAGTCTTTGATCTTATCTGCGCTAAATCCGAATTTTTCCTGCACTTCTTTTTCGCTAAAAAGTATCCCCTTTGGTTCGCTCAGTACTTTTATATGTTCATCTACCAGCTGTAATATGTCTTTATCCCCGCTGACAACTACTACGTCCACATCCTGCTTTTCCGCCTGCCGGGCAATAGTAGCTATCAGGTCATCAGCTTCATAACCAGGCATCCGGAAAACCGGTATCTTGAATGCTTCCACCATTTCCTGGACCATGGGGATCTGGGTTTTGAGTTCATCAGGTGTTTCCTTGCGAGTAGCTTTATATTGTTCAAAGGCTTTATGCCGGAAAGTCGGATGCGGCGAATCAAAGCAAACTGCCAAATAATCAGGCTGTTCACGTTTGATGATCTTGAGCAGCATACGGGTAAAACCATAGACCGCGTTGATTACAAGGCCTTGGGAATTGGTGAGCATTGGGAGGGCATGGAAAGCGCGATGGATATAGGCATGTCCATCTATGATATATAGCTTTTTTTTCAAGGTCGGGACCTCATTGTCTGGCTCCGTGTATCAGTGAACTGGCTATTTTTGTTTCCGCCAAAGAGACTGGCGGACTCCCTACGGTCGCGCTTAAAGGTCTTTAAACTCAATCATTGCTTCAGCCGCAGGCTGATCCGCCGATCTTGTTGAAGGATTGACTAAAATCGACAAGGTCGCTCAAAAAACAACCGAGTTCCCTGATCTATAACATTGGATAATAGGCGAGCGCGGCCGCTGATGCCGATGAAGAAAACGTTCGGAGCTTGAGTTGGCATGGACTCTTTATCCCCGTACTTTGGGGAACTCAAGCGAGAATTGAGTGCGTTTTCCTCGCAGGGGAAAA
>JAQUQP010000157.1 GCA_028716025.1 bacterium
TTGCGGTAGAGCTCCCAGGCAGCCGGGGCATTGACGATCCGGTCCGTGCCTACTTCACCCGGAACGTCATATAAGATCGGCATAGGTACCTTATGGGGCTCAACTACCAGCGCTTTATTCTTGACATATTTCCGGCATACTTGCACCCAGACATCGGTCAAGCTGGGCACAACGCTGGCAATTATCGCGCCGGTTATTTCCCTGTCCCCGGCTAGTAACGTGCCGTTGATCAATCCAGTCAGTTCCAAACCATATTCATCATCGGTCCGCCGGTGATCAGTGGTAAATCTCCAGTTGGCCACCAGCGTGTTCGCCCGGAAGATCCCCACTACCACATTAGTATTGCCGATATCTATTGCTAATAACATAACTAACTCCAAATACTAAATTCGTGCTTAGAGCTTGTTCAAAGTTACTTCTCCGGCTATGATCTTGAGCACCTGGTTCTTTGATCTCAAAACCAATCTGCCCTCGGAGTCTATTTCTACGACTTTCCCGCTAATAACTTCATCTCCCTGCTTGATCTTTACTGTTTGGCCGGTTAAAATATCAAATTCCCTGTATTCACTGATAATATTTTCCCATTCACCCTTCAGGAATTGTTTGTAATAATGTTCCATCTCGGTTAAGATCTGCTGCAGCAGCCTCACCCGTACTATAGGTATGTTACGCGGATCCTGGGCTTTTAAACTGGTCCCGCGGGAGCGCAATTCTAACGGGAACGCCTTTTTGTCTATATTGACGTTAATACCGATCCCCGTCACCAGGTAATTCACCCGGTCGCTTTCCGCCGCCATCTCTGTTAATATTCCGCCGACTTTCAGGTAGGAGCCTTTACCTGGTACTACCAGGTCATTTGGCCATTTCAGACGCACGGACAAGCCGCATGTTTTTTTGATCGCGGCGGCTGTTGCTAATCCTGCCAGCAAGGTAAAGCGTTGGGCATATGCCGGCAATACTTCCGGACGCAGGATCAAAGAGAAATAAATACTGCAGCCTGCCGGTGAGAACCAGGAACGTCCCAGCCGTCCTTTGCCCTTAGTCTGCGTTTCTGCCAGCACCAGCGTCCCTTCCGGGGCTCCGGCCTGGGCCAGTTTCTTGGCATAATTATTAGTTGAATCAACACTGGTAAAATAATATATCTTGGTACAGAACATCTTCGCTTTCAGGCCGGTCTTGATCTCTGCCGGCAGCATCAGATCGGGGCTGGACCGCAGGATATAGCCATTTTTTTTCAGGGCGCTGATATCATACCCGTGTTTTTTCAGGGATTGGATCTGTTTCCAGATAGCGATGCGGGAAATACCCAGTTTCCTGGCCATTTCTTCGCCGCTCATGTAACTGCCAGCCTGCTTTCTTAGTAATCCCAACACATCACCCTGCATGGTTACCTCACTATTTCCAGGCTTATATCCAGCGCCGGGGCCGAATGAGTAAGAGCGCCGATAGAGATCCGGTCAACGCCCAGTTTAGCATACTGCTTTACATTTTTAATAGTAACACCACCAGAGATCTCGATCAAGGTATGAGGGCTCGTTTGGCGAATATATTTGATCGTCTTTTTCAGGATCGTTACGCTCATATTATCCAGCAGGATAATATCAGCGATCCGCGCTTTTAATATTTCTTTCACCTGCATCAACGTATCTGCTTCTATCTCCACCTTCATCTTTTTTGGTTTTTTCTTCAATCTATCAACTATCAACTTCCAACTATCAACTAGTTTAAGATGGTTATCTTTCACCAGGATCATATCATATAAGCCGATCCGGTGATTATTTCCTCCGCCACAGGCTACGGCGTATTTTTCTAACAGCCGCAAACCAGGTGTGGTTTTTCGGGTATCCAGGATCCTGGTTTTATGCGGTTTTACGGCTTGTGCAAACTCGCTGGTCAAAGTAGCTATGCCTGAAAGCCGCTGTAGGAAATTAAGCAACGTCCGCTCTATTTTCAGTATATTCCGGGAGCTGCCGCTAAATTTGGCCAAGACTTGGCCCCGGTGAATTTTCTGCCCGTCCTTGGCTATAATTGTATTGCTTATCCGGTAGGCCTTAAATATCTGCCGGGCAATATCCCTGCCGCAGAAAATACCATTTTCCTTAGCCAATAATATGGCCCGGGCTTTTTGGTCGCGGATCAGCAAATCACTGGTAATATCTCCGCTGCCGATATCCTCTTTCAACGCCTCTTTAATTATTTTATCCATAAGTTCCCGGCCCCATTTTTTGCATTTACCATCGTCTGCCGTCTGCTAACTGCCAACTATTTGTACCCAAACTTCCCGTTCACGCGGCCCGTCAAATTCACAGATATATATTCCCTGCCAAGTACCTAGCGCCAGCTTCCCGTTTTCAACCGGTACAGTTACCGAGGAACCGATCAGGCTAGCCTTGATATGAGCCGCTGAATTCCCTTCCAGGTGGGTAAAGTAATCACGCTGGGGAACTATTTTATTCAATTCCACCAGCATATCCCGGCGCACCGCGGGATCGGCATTTTCATTAATGGTAATACCGGCTGTCGTATGCGGTATAAAAACAACACAGGTACTGACACTGGTTTTTTGCCCTTCAACCAGTTTCCGTACCTGGGCTGTAATATCGATCATTTCCGTATTTAAAGTAGTCGCTATTTTGATCTTATACATTTTATTTGGTTTCTTTAAGCAATTCCTTCACTTTAGCCGTAAGTTCATTGCCGTCAAAAGGCTTGGTCAGGTAGAGATTGGCTCCGGTGGCATACCCGGTTTCTTCTTCCACTGGCTGGCTGCGCGCAGTCAGGATAATGATCGGTATATAACTATATTCTTTATCAAATTTCAGCATCCGGCAAACTTTATACCCTTCGATCTTAGGCAACATCAAGTCAAGGATGATCAAATCCGGTTTCTCACGGCGAGCCGTTTCCAGTCCCATATAGCCGTCTTCAGCGATCATCACCTCAAAACCGGCTCCCGCCAATCGTTGCTTGATCACTTCGGCTATGTCCGGTTCATCTTCAACGACTAAAATCCTTTTCGCCACTGCGCTCCTCCTTGTTTTCCGTGGTGTTTTATTATAATCCTTTTTAAAGGGTATTACCAGTCTTTTCTTACCATAAGAATCTGACACCCACTCCAGCGCTGAGATCAAGGTCAGTAACCGGAGTAATGTTCATGACCGGTGAAAGTTCGATGAAAATTTCAAATGGCTGGTTAGGGATAAAATAACTTCCACCGATAGTGCCGCGTAAACCGAATATCGAATCATAAACATCCTCTTCATAATGTTTGCGGTAACGATGGTCGCTGTCAGCAATCAAACGGATGCCTCCGCCATAATACAATGACGCGGAACCGGGATATTTCAGATTTTTGAAAACATCATAGTTATGATACAAATAAGCTCCTGACAGGTAAAGATAACTGCTAAATCGGAAACTAACCGAAAGATCATAGGCTTCTTTATTATTGAGCCAGTACTTACCGGTAAAACCGGTTGGCTCTCCCAGGATCACCCCAATTCCATAATGATATTTTGGCTCCTCGACCCTGGCCTCTGCTACTGTCGCTCCAATTAACAATAGTAATAATAGTAATACTATTCTTTTCATATTTCCTCCTCTTGTTCTAACTTACGGCAATCAGGATGTCCTGATACTCTTCCTCCTGTCTCCTGATTACCTGTTATCCTTTAAACTTTCTTTCGCCTTTACTGCCTTAGACAGTTCCAATAGCCTATTCCGCAACATAATGGCCAGCTCAAAATCAAGATTATCCGCTGCTTCCCGCATCTGCCGTTCCAAATCCTTGAGCAAGGCCGGGGTAGCTTTCTCCGGCGTATATTTATATCCTTCTTCTTTGACAAAATTGTAGACTTTTTGTTTCGCCACAGAAGTAAACTCAGCCAGTTCCTGGATAGCTTTCTGAATGGTCCGCGGCGTGATCTTGTGTATCTTGTTATATTCCAGCTGTTTTATCCGGCGGCGTTTGATCTCGCTGATCGCCCGTTGCATCGAGCCAGTCATGTTGTCAGCATACATCAATACTTTCCCGTCAACATTTCTCGCCGCTCTCCCGCACACCTGGACTAGCGAGGTTTCTGACCGTAAAAATCCTTCCTTATCCGCGTCCATGATCGCAACCAGGGAAACTTCTGGCAAATCCAATCCTTCCCGCAACAGGTTCACCCCCACCAGGCAGTCAAACTCTCCTTTGCGTAAGTCACGCAGGATCTCCACTCGTTCCAAAGTATCAATTTCCGAATGCAGGTACTTGACCCGCAGTCCCTTATCCAACAGGAAATCAGTCAGGTCCTCCGCCATCCTCTTGGTCAAGGTAGTCACCAGGGTACGCTGGTGTTTGTTTACCCGCTCTATTACTTCTTTGATGAGATCATCGATCTGGCCATTGCTCGGACGGATCACAATCTCCGGGTCCACTAATCCGGTCGGCCGGATAACCTGTTCTACTATCACTCCTTTTGTTTTCTCCAACTCGAACTTAGCCGGAGTGGCTGAAACAAAG
>JAQUQP010000158.1 GCA_028716025.1 bacterium
GTGATATCAGCGTCTGCTCCGGGAGATAATGTACCTTTGTTCAGTCCCAGTATGCGGGCCGGGTTCACGGTCAGTTTCTTGATCGCTTCACGCAAGGTCAGGACCTTTTTATCAACCAGCTCGGTGATGATCAGGGGCAGCATAGTCTCCAATCCGATGATCCCGAAAGGTGCCAATTCATACTCCTGGTTCTTTTCGTCTTCCAGGTGAGGAGCATGATCGCTGGCGATACAATCAATAGTGCCGTCCTGCAGCCCGTGTTTAATGGCTTGTACGTCTTTCTTAGTCCGCAAGGGCGGATTCATTTTTGTATTAGTGTTATATGTTTTAACAGCTTCGTCAGTCAGGGTGAAATAATGCGGCGCTGTTTCCGCGGTGATCTTGATATTCATGCGTTTAGCGCGCCTGATCATACCCACGCTGCCTTCAGTCGATACATGAGCAATATGCAAGTGTCCCCCGGTCATTTCCGCCAATTGGATATCGCGGGATACGATAACTTCTTCAGCCTGGCGCGGGATCCCGCGCATACCCAGGATGGTTGAAATATAGCCTTCATTGATCAGCCCTTCGGCTGAAAGATCAGTGTCTTCACAGTGCGAGATGACCGGTAATTTAAACATTTTCGAATATTCCAACGCCCGGCGCATGATCAGCGAGTTATACACAGTCTTGCCATCGTCGGTTATTCCGGCTACCCCGGCCTTCTTCAATTCCCCGATCGGCGACATTTCCTCGCCCTGGAGGCCTTTAGTGATGGCACCGATAGGATAAACATTGACCCAGCCTTCTTTTTGCGCTTTGGAAAGGATCAACTCTACCTGCGCCTGGTTATCAGTGACTGGCTGGGTATTGGGCATACAGCAGATACTGGTAAAACCGCCTTTGCAGGCTGCCCTGGTACCGCTGGCAATAGTCTCTTCATCTTCCCTGCCCGGTTCGCGCAAGTGGGTATGCATATCGATCAATCCGGGTGTAACTACTTTCCCCCTGGCATCAATTACTTTAACATTGGGTTTATTAACTTTAATATTTGAGCCTACTTTTTTAATGACGCCTTCTTCGATATAAATATCTTTTTGCGCATCGATCCGGTTTGCCGGATCAATTACCCTGCCGCCTTTGATCAGAATACGCATTTATTCACCTTCCTCCACTTTTTCCGCTCCGCCGGCCAGCAGGTACAGGACTGCCATCCTGATGGCAATACCGTTGGTAACCTGCTCGGTGATCACTGAAAAACTGCTGTCTGCCACTTCACTGGATATCTCGATACCCCGGTTCATCGGGCCGGGATGCATGACGATCACGTCTTTTTTGCATTTTTTGAGACGGTCCATGTCTACCCCGTATAATTCGCTGTATTCACGAAGCGACGGGAAGAGATGCTGTTTCTGCCTCTCGCGCTGTACCCGCAGGACATAGATCACATCAGCATTAGGCAGGACATCGTCCAGCTTGTATGCTACCTTTACCTTCAGGTTCTCAATATGGGCGGGAATAAGAGTGACTGGCCCGACAACAGTTACTTTCGCTCCCATTTTAGTCAAGGCCCAGATATTGGAGCGGGCCACCCGGGAGTGCAATATATCACCTACGATCACCACATTCTGGTTCTCTATTTTTCCTTTTTTATCCCTGATGGTGAAAAGATCAAGCAAGGCTTGTGTCGGATGTTCGTGCATACCGTCGCCGGCATTAATGATGCTGGCATTGATCGTGCGCGCCAGCAAGTGCGGTGCCCCGGCCATACTATGGCGAATGACCACAAAGTCAGCTTTCATGGCTTCTATGGTCTTGGCAGTGTCGATCAAACTTTCACCCTTGACGATGCTGGAGGTATTTACCGAGATATTAAGAACATCAGCGCTTAATCTTTTTTCGGCTAATTCGAATGAGGTCCTGGTCCTGGTGGAGGGTTCATAGAAGAGATTAACTACGGTTTTACCGCGTAAAGTGGGAACTTTCTTAACAGAGCGGGTAAAGATTTCCTTAAAAGGTACCGCTGTATCCAGAATTAATTTGATCTCTTCGGGAGTAAGCGTTTCGATACCGAGCAGATTCCTGTCCTTTAATCTCACCCCGTTAGACCTCACTTCCTGCCTTTACAAAACTGGCTAATATTTTTTATTCTTCAAGTATCGTTTTTTTACTAATCAGGTCTAGCGGGGCTCACCCCTAAGACCTCCTTTAACCCCTTAAGAACTTATCTGTTCATTTAATGTTACCTGGTCTTGCTGATCCAGTTCCTTGAAGTTAACGCTGATCATCTCGGTTTTTGAGGTTTTGAATACCTTGCCGCAAAAATCGGCCTGGATCGGCAATTCCCGATGGCCACGGTCAACCAGTACAGCCAACTGAATACTTTTTGGCCGGCCGAAGTCAATGATCTCATCCAGCGCCGCCCTGATGGTCCGGCCGGTGAACAAAACATCATCTACCAGGATGATATTCTTTTCTTCGATATGGAACGGTATCTGTGTTTCCTTTACCAGAGGCATTTCAGACAAGCTGGTAAAATCATCTCGGTACAGCGTAATATCAAGAATACCGATAGGTATGACCTTATGGTCTATTTTTTTTATCTCAGCTGCCAGGCGCTCAGCCAGGAAGACTCCTCTGGTCCTGATGCCAATAATAACCAGATCCTTGGTGCCATGGTTCTTTTCAATTATTTCCGCGGCTAACCGTTTAATGGTGATAGCTATCTCATTTTTACTCATGATCACTTTTTTAGTTTTATAGACATTAGTCATTTCTTACTCCCAGCCGCCATCTTTTGCTTAAATGATCTTAATTTACTTTTTAGAGCCGGTTCACTGATGGCTAATACCTGGCAAGCCAGTATCGCCGCGTTTTTAGCACCATTGATCGCGACAGTAGCTACCGGTACGCCATTGGGCATTTGCACTATGGAAAGAAGTGAATCCAGGCCTCCCAGATCCTTGGTCTTGATCGGGACACCGATGACCGGCAGTTGGGTATAAGCGGCGATGACTCCCGGAAGATGGGCTGCTTTGCCTGCCCCGGCAATGATCACTTTAAAGCCTTTTTTCTCAGCGGTGCCGGAGAACTGCGCTACTGATTTTGGGGTCCGGTGCGCGGACATGATCTTTAATTCATAGGGTATGTTGAAGTCTTTTAATACCTTGGCTGCTTCGTTCATTATTTCCAGGTCAGATTCACTACCCATAACTATTGCTACTTTATACTTCATTACAATCTCCAGGTTTTAAATTCTAATATATAAGTTCTAAATCCTAATTTCACAAACATCGTGCTATATATATATTGGACATTTGATATTATTTAGAATTTAGATATTCGGATTTAGGATTTGCTTTAATTATAAGCCTTTTCGTCCGATATCTTTACGCCACTGCGCTCCTTCGAACTTCACCAGTGGTATAGCTGCGTATGCACGATCTATCGCTTCTTGTAGGCTACCGCCGGTAGCAGTTACCCCGAATACGCGTCCACCAG
This sequence comes from bacterium, assembly GCA_028716025.1. The sequence goes on from JAQUQP010000158.1 coordinate 3,484, forward strand.
AAGTAACTACCTGTGAGCGGTCATATTCGATAAGGCCTTGCGCGGTCTCCTTCTGTGGGAAAGTCGTTCCGGCATGGAAGATCATGACTTCAGGCTGGTTGGCCGCCTGTTCTAATCCTGTTACTACTTTTCCTTTTATAAATCCCCCGGGATAACCTGAACTGGCCATGACCACGCAGACACAATGTTTATTTTCCCATTCGACTTTGATGTCTTTTAATTTGCCCAGGTTTATGTATTCCATGATCTTCAAAATATCTGTTTTTAACAGCGGCATGATAACCTGTGTTTCAGGGTCACCGAATCTAACATTATATTCTAACACAAAAGGCTCCCCGTTGACAATCATTATTCCAACATAAACAACTCCCCGATACACTATTTTTTCTTGCTTTAAACCGTCTATTGTCGGCTGAAGGACCTGTTCCCGTATTTTTCGGTGTAATTCGGTGCTAACCTTGGTAACCGGCGCATAACAGCCCATTCCTCCAGTATTTGGTCCCTGATCATCATCGAAGATCCTTTTATGGTCCTGCACAGGCACCATTGGCTCGATAGTTTCCCCGTCTGTAAAACAAAGAATGGAAGCTTCTTCGCCGCTAATAAACTCTTCGATCACTACTTTGTCACCGGCTGCCCCGAATACCTTTTTAAGCATTATAATATCGATAGCTTTTTCCGCTTCAGCTACAGTATGACAGATCATCACCCCCTTGCCAGCAGCCAGGCCATCAGCTTTGATCACTATCGGATATCCGGCCAGTGAATGGGCATCGATAAAAACGGGATTCTTAATGAACTCCAAAGCTTTCTTCGGCAGATTAAAGACTTCAAAGCTGGCAGTAGGTATCTTGTATCTCTTCATGAAATTCTTGGCAAATGCCTTACTGCCTTCCAACTGCGCAGCCATTTTATTAGGACCGAAAACCTTAAAATTCTTTTGTTCAAAATATTCCACAAAGCCTTTGATCAGCGGCGCTTCTGGCCCTACTATGA
>JAQUQP010000159.1 GCA_028716025.1 bacterium
GATTCTTTGCTTTCCTTGGTAGCACCGGCAAATCTGGCGATAACGATAGCTGCCAAAATACCTAAGATGACGATAACGATTAACAGTTCTACCAGGGTAAAGCCCTTCCGGTTTCTCAGTTTACTTAACATATTGTTTCACCTCCCTTCCTTTTGGATTTTACTCAGCACTTGCTCTTACCAAATGTTATACTCTACGCCCCAGCTGGTATCCAGCGGATCACCCGCCGTGGTATCAGTGGACTTGTAGTTAGCGCATACTCTTCCAGTCAAGGAATCATACGCCCAGCCGCCGCCACCGGTAATATTAGCGTCCCGGTCTGTCGCCGCATCTATCGGGCTGAATATGGCTGTAGCTACATAATACGTATTTTTCCTATAGAAGGGGTCAATGGGTATTCTTTCCAAGAATGTCTTGCTGTCTACATCAGCCGCTGTCCCTCTCCAGAGATCATCCAGGTTGGACGGGTAACTGTTACTCTTGGAGTTCGCTTTGAAAGTCTCCAATGAGGACCTGATGGTACGCAGGTTTCCCTTCAAGTTGGATTCTTTGCTTTCCTTGGTAGCACCGGCAAATCTGGCGATAACGATAGCTGCCAAAATACCTAAGATGACGATAACGATTAACAGTTCTACCAGGGTAAAGCCCTTCCGGTTTCTCAGTTTACTTAACATATTGTTTCACCTCCCTTCTTGCTAATTTTACGCGCCGAACCTAACTTTACCAGAGATTATACTTAACGCCCCAACTGGTATCGATCGGGTCGCCAGAAGTGGTATCAGTGGAATAATAATTGGCGCACACTCTTCCGGTCAGGGAATCATACGCCCAACCACCGGTACCGGAAATCTTGGCATCACGGTCTGTAGCTACTTCGGTTGGGTCAAAGGACGCGGTCGCGGCATAAACGGATTTCTTCTTAAAGAACGGATCAACCGGTATTCTTTCCAAGAATGTCTTGCTGTCTACGTCGCTATTGGTCCCTTTCCAGAGATCATCCAAAGTGCTGGGATAGACGTTAGCCTTGGAATTAGCCTTATAAATTTCCAGGGAAGAACGAATAGTACGCAGGTTGCCCTTCAGGCTGGCTTCCTTAGTTTCCTTGGTCGCGCCGGCAAATCTGGCAATAACGATAGCCGCTAAAATACCTAAGATGACGATAACGATTAACAGTTCCACCAAGGTAAAACCTTTGTTATTACGCATTTTATTTAACATATTGTTTCACCTCCCTTCTTTTTGAAATAAATAGACTGCACTTGGTAATTGTAGCATAACCCCTTATTTGTTGGCAAGCAAATAAAATAAAAATAGCGGCCATCTTGAAGATCAATGATATCTATCACCATATCACACACATTGGTCTTTTTTATCAGCCGCTGCAAAAATCCTGCAAACATAACGTCCTCCTTAAGCTATTCTATTCTGTTGTCAAAGATATCCATCTTATCTTGACTAAGTTACCCATATATAGTCGTCAAAAGTCAATATCAAATATAAAGAGCGGTCTTACCAGACACTGTACACATCACCCCAAGAAGTATCCTTTGGCAAACCGGCGGGATCATTACTGGGTATGTCCACGTACACCTGACCTGTAGCGTTGGAATAGACCCAGCCACCTATACCGGCAGCCTGCAAAGTAGTATATTCGGTGCTTTTCTTATAGAAAGGATCCTGGGGTATCTTGCGGATGTAACCCTCAGCTACCAGAGCTTGTAGATTTGTAGGATAACTATCGCTGGCGGAACGGGCCCGGTAAATCTCGATCTGGCTCCGTAAACCGCTAAGGTTGGCTTTCAAGCTGGCTTCCTTGGCATCTTTGGTCGCGCCGGTGAATCTGGAGATGACCACTGCGGCCAGGATACCAATTATGACTATAACAATCAATAGTTCTACTAAGGTAAAGCCCTTATATTGTACGCGGATGGCTTTCCTTAGCAGTCTTTTTATGCGTTTATGTAATTTCGGGGTACGGCGTTTCATTTTATCCTCCACTCCGTACCACCCCCCAATATAAATATAAAGCGGGATACCACTTTTGTCAAGCGGTTTCGGGAGCGTACTTTATGTTTTTTCGTCTATATCTTGGCTCTTTTTCTGATACTATTTTTGCTTTTTTTGAGCTTTAAATTTATTTAAAATTTCGAATTTACAATTTAGAATTTGTTCTTTTTACGCTCCTGCCCGCGCTACTTTGATCATATCATACATCGGCAACACCAGGGACATGGCAATGAAACCGACAATAATACCCATAAAAAGGATCATTACCGGTTCCAGTATGCTGGATAGGTTACGGATGAGAAAATCAACTTCCCGCTCATAAAAGTCAGCTATTTTAACAAGGATCTTTTCGATCGTTCCGGTAACCTCGCCGACCGGGATCATATTCGCGATCATAGGAGGGATCAGCGCGCTTTTAGCGAACGGGCCGCCCATGTCCCCGCCTTGTTTTACCGAATCAATAACATTATCTAAGACTTCAGCCATACACACATTGCCCACAATATCGCGGGAAATATTTAAAGATTCAATGATCGGTACCCCAGCGCTCAGCATGACGCCAAACGTGCGGGTAAAACGGGTCAGGATCATTTTATGCTGCAAGGAACCAAAAACAGGCATTTTTAATTTGAACATGTCTATAGCGTAATGGCCTTTTTTTGTTTTACTGAATTTACTATAACTAAAATAACCGATTATACCGAGCGCGATCAGGATAAAAAGCCTTTTCTTCAGCAGATCACTGATAAAAAGCAATACCCTCGTAGGGCCGGGCAATTGCACCCCGGAAGAAGCAAAGATATTAGTAAAAGTCGGCAACACAAACACGATCAGAAAAGTAATGGCGACCGCGCTGATAATGGTCAGGATAAAAGGATACATCAGTGCCGCTTTTAAGCGCCCGCGGATCTCTTCGTCCCGTTCCATGAAAGTCGCCCATTGGATCAGGATCTTATCCATTTCACCGCCGCTTTCCCCTACTTTGATCATGCTGATAAAAAGATTATCAAATACGGTCGGATGACGTGATACCGCCCAAGACAGGGAATTGCCATGGCTGATGTCTTTGGCCACTTGGGTGATAACTCTCTTGAATTTGGGATTTTGGGTTTGGCTAGCCAGCACATCAAGGCATTTGGTCAAAGCCAGGCCGGCCCCGATCATCGTAGATAACTGCTGGCTGAAAATACCTTTATCGCGGGTGGTGATCTTAACGAACATTTCATTTAAATTGATGTTCAGCCCGCCCTTTTTTTCAGGAGCCAGCTTCTGGACAAAAAGACCTTGCTTTTTCAGGGCAATACTGGCTAGTATCTGATTCGGAGCGTCAATTGAGCCCTTTACTTTTTTACCGCCCTTATCAAAAGCCAGATAGGTGAATATCGGCATGCTACCTCTCTACTCCGATAGGTTTAAGGCTTTCTTCTTCCATTACTTCCATAAACGCGTTGACTACTTGCGGATCAAACTGGGAACCGGCGGATTTTTTTAACTGCTCCATCGCTTCCTCTTTAGGTAATCCTTTATGGTATGGCCGGTCACTGGTCATAGCTTCAAAGGAATCAGCCACGCTCAAGATCCTGGCCCCGATAGGTATTTCATCACGCTGTAATCCGTCCAAGTACCCCTTGCCGTCATAACGCTCATGATGATGATAGACAATAGGGATAACGTCCTGCAAGCTTTTGATGGGTTTGAGTATCTGCGCGCCCATGAAGGGATGATTCTTAATGTGCGAATATTCATCAGCCGTTAGTTTTTTGACTTTTTTAAGAATATTCTCTTTAATGCCTATCTTCCCGATATCATGTAAGCTGGCAGCATAGCGGACAATTTCAATAGCTTCCGCCGGTAAAGCCAGTTTTCGGGCGATGGAAACGGCATATTTTGTAGTTTGTTCGGAATGACCGCGAGTATAAGGATCCCGCGCTTCAATAGCGTTCACCAGGGAGCGGATAATCTCCAGATAAGCTTCCCGGCTCTCTTCATAGTTAACTACCGTCTGCAGGAACAAAGCGATCTGGTTAGCCAGAGTATAGAGCATATGCTCATCTTCCGCGCTAAAAACCTGCTGGCTCACCCGGTCCTTCCAGCCGGTATAATTTATTATTTCTATGATCCCCAGGCTTTTCTCCCCAATGTTGATCGGGGCCAGCAGCATAGCTTTAAAAGTAATCATCTTACTGCTATTCTTCACTAACAGGTTATATTTATCTTTAAACCGGGGATCATTTGCCGGATCAACCAGCCTGACCGGTTTGCTTTCTACCGCGGTCCAACCCACTAATCCTTCGCCTTTTTTAAAACTCAAGCGGTTAATGAAATTAGATTCATAGCCCGTGCCATACTTCAACACCAATGCTTCCAGTTCTTCTTCCCAAAGATACAGGCCGCACATCTGTACCTTCCAGACTTTGGTAATTTCCTCCGGAATGGTATTGAGTATTTGT
>JAQUQP010000160.1 GCA_028716025.1 bacterium
AGATTTGTGGTGACTGGGCTTATTCCCGGACAGCAGTACTATTTTGCAGTGCAAGCCATAGATAATAGTAATTTTAATTCAGGAGTGTCTAATGTACCGCAGGCAATGGCATATAATCCAGAAAATGATACTACCCCGCCAGAGCAGATTACCACGCTTTCAGCCAGTAATAGTGCTGGTGGTGAGGTGACTATCAGCTGGGTTGCGCCTGGCGGAGACGGATCTTCCGGTACTACACTGTATTATGAGATACGTTCAGCTACCTTTACAATAGATGCTTCAAATTTCGCGCAAGCTAGCCTAATGGATTCGATCCCAGTGCCAAATTCAGCCGGTTTTGCTGAGGGAGCTAAAATATATGACCTGGAGATAGGTCAGACCTATTATATCGCGGTCAAAAGCGTGGACGGAGCAGGCAATGTCTCTATCTTATCCAATATTGCTGTAGTAGCAATAGGACCAGACTTGATCGGTCCAGGTATAATTACTGACCTGACTGCAGTGGCTGGTACTAACATTGGTGAGGTCGTGATAGGTTGGACTGCATCAGGTAATGACGGTACAGTAGGTAAAGCGAAAGAATATGATATCAGATACTCGACAAGCCAGATGACAGATGGCAGTTGGCAGACGGCAGTAAAAGCGTTGAACACGCCAAGTCCGGAAGTGTCGGGGACGTACCAGAGCGCTACAATAGGGAGTTTGATTGCTAACCAGAGGTATTATTTCGGTATTAAGGCTTCTGATACTGGATCTAATATTTCCGGATTATCTAATATTGCCACTGCCAAAGCCAAGGGCGGGACTCCTCCAGGCAAGATCAGTGATTTGAGCGGGAAAATGGGCAGTACTGATGGTTCGGTTATTTTATCTTGGACGGCGCCAGCATCTGCCGATACTGCTAAAGTAAAGGAGTACGAGATACGGTATTCCACGGATCATATATATGAAGTAAACCTGTGGCGTGTATTTACCGAGAGTGAAGTAGAATGGAATGGGGCGGGCAAGTACCCGACTTATCCTTCACCAGTCAATCCTGGAGAGCCGCAAGCTTTTATATTAAACAACCTTACGCCGGGTCAAAAGTACTATTTCGCGGTCAAGAGCTACGATAGTGATAATAATTCTTCGGTAATATCCAATGTTACGGAAACTTTTGCCGGTAATAATGATGCCATTGCTCCGGCTACAGTAGGGGACCTGTATGCTGAGCCTGGCAATGTGGATGGGGAAGTGATTCTAAACTGGACTGCGCCAGGAAATAATGGTACATATGGCACAGCCGCGAGCTATATAGTTAAGTATTCAATCGGCTATATTGATAATAGTACCTGGGACCTGGCTAATGCCCTGGCTGATACGCCTGTGCCAAAATCTGCCGGGTCTAAAGAGCACATGTTTGTACGGAACCTGTTAGCCAAGCACCGGTACTATTTTGCCATGAAGGCAGTAGATCCGGTAGGAAATGTTTCAGATATATCCAATTGCGCGGAAACGTTGAGCGGTCCGGTCATGAACCTGGAGCGGGTCAGGAGTTTTCCTAATCCCTGGAAAAAAGCCTCGGGCGGGCTGATCACGATCTCGCATTTGACGGCTAAAGCCAAAGTAAAAATATTTAATTTGCTGGGCGAGCTAGTTAGGGAGCTGGAAGAGCAGAATGGAGTGACTTTCTGGGACGCCAAGAATGAAAATGGCCAGGATGTAGCCAGCGGTGTATATATCTATTATGCCTATGATGATGCAGGGCATGAAAAAACGGGGAAGATTGCGATAATAAAGTAAAAGACGGCAGATGGCGGATGGCAGTTAAAACGGTTGATAGTTGATATTACGCTGCGCTGGTAGTTGATAGAAAAGGCTGAAAAGTTAAGTTAAGGATTCTAAATAAGAGGAGAGTAGATGAGGCAATTAGGGTGTTTGCGGGATAAAATGGATGACAGAGACTACTTGATGCGGGCGTATTTGCCAGTGGTGAAGCTGCCGGCTAAAGTTGACTATACCAAAAAGATGTCTCCGGTGCGGGACCAGGGGGACGAAGGCACTTGCGTCGGCTTTGCCAGTACCGTGGGGATGAAAGAATACCAGGAAGGGCAGGATTATGGCAAGCTGGTAGAATTGTCTCCGCGATTTTTGTATAATGAGTGTAAAAAAATAGATGGCATTGACGGTGAAGGCACGACTATCCGTTCGGCCATGAAAGTATTGAAAGATTGGGGTGTGTGCCAGGAGAAATATTGGCCATACAAACCTCACCAGCAGGATAAAGCCAAATCAGGAGCCAAAGACAATGCCAAAAAATTCAGTGTTTTCACCTATGCCAGGGTTTTAAACCTGCAGGAGTTGAAAATGAGCCTGGCGCAAAAAGGCCCGGTGGTGATCGGAGTAGAGGTATTTAACGGAATGATGGACGCGAAAAACGGGGTGGTGCCATTACCCAATAGAAGGGAATCTTCTTTGGGTGGGCATGCGATCTGCCCGGTAGGATATGACGACAAAAAAGCTTTGGTCAAATTCAAGAATTCGTGGTCCACAGGTTGGGGAGATGAAGGTTATGGTTATTTGCCATATGCCTATATTGAGAAATACATGATGGATGCCTGGAGTTCAGTGGATATACAAGATCCGCATCCGTTGACTTTAGCGATGGTTTTGGGAATAGTTGCCAGTAAATGCTAAAGGCAGTCATTGCGAGGGCAGTTGCCAGTAAGAGCTGGCCGGGAAAAATAGAAGAAGATGGCGGACGGCAGGTGGCGGGAAAAGCAAGAAACTGTTGATGGTTCATAGTTGATAATTGGCTAAAAAGGCAAAAGCAGCTTTTTAAAAAAAAAGCTTGACAAAAAGAGATAAAAAGCGTATAAAAGTATCAAATACAAAGAGTTTAGCGTTAGTTGACACAAAACGTGAGATTAACCCGTGCAGATTTTCACGTTTTTTTTGTTTTTATAGACACGTATAGAACTCTGAATCCCAATACAGAGGGTAGCAGTATGATTGACGAAGTTCCTCGTGAACATAGAGTTCTAACCATTAAAGAAGTCGCGAACTTACTAAAGGTCAGTGTACAGACTGTAAAGAACTACATCTATCAAGGCAAGATCAAGTCGTTTAAGACTCCAGGTGGGCACCATCGTATACTGGAATCAGAAGTAAACCGGAAACTCGATCCTTCTTTCATTACCCGGGATACGGAGACAGCGGGCGAAGAGCTTAAAGGCAATGATCTTAAAGAATTGATGGATGTGAGCGCATTGATCGTCAGGGCTATGGTGCGCGCTATTGAAGGCAAAGAGATACCGATGTTTCTGGGACACAGCACCAGAGTGGCCAGACTCTGTAAATTGATCGGCCAGGAGCTGGGATTTAAAGACGACAAGATCGAACTGCTAAATATGGCGGGATTGTTGCATGATATCGGTAAATTAAATGTGGACGACGCCATATTGAGCAAAACTGACAAACTGACCCGCGATGAATACAAGGAATTGAAAAAGCATCCGCAATTTGGCTCGGAAATGGTCAAAGATGTGGAATACCTGCAAATATTCAGTCCTATCATAAAACATCACCATGAATGGTATAATGGAATGGGATACCCGGAAGGGTTGAAAGGAGGAGCGATACCACTGGACGCGCAAATAGTTGGATTAGCTGAAGCTTTTGATGTGATCATGGGCAAGCATAAAGCTCAAGGCGACGGTGCGGTGCAAGCCAGTCTCGACGAGATCAAGAAATTTGAAAACATCCAATTCGCGTCAAACTTAATTGCTGTTTTGGATAATGTAGCTAAAAAAACACTACATTAATATCAAATATCGGTAAAAACCGTATAAAAGCAATAATTTCCGTAAAAATTTCTTGACAAACGTTCTATCTTATGCTATTTTAAGATTGTAATGCTAACCATTAATGGAGGCAAGTCATGGATCATGCAATGGAACGGAGAAGGCAGGAACGCAGATCAAATGGCATTCCCAAAGATGAAGTAGAAATATTGCATGCATATCGTAAAGCCAAATCCCTTAAGTATGCCGATATTAATATCGCTATACAAGAAGGGATTCGGGTAAAGCTCTGGTTGACAGAGAAGATGAAATAGGTTAAGTAATAGTTGATAATACGCTGCGCTGGTAGTTGATAAAAAAGGAAAAAGAATAAAACAGGTAGAAAATAGTCTGTAAAAAGTAGATTCAGACAATTGCCAAAAAAGTAATTTGTGGTAATATTGTAATTGAAAAGACAATCCTAAAAAACAAATCATTAAAAACAACTATATAGTTCGATAAATGGGGAAGTTAGTTGACACGAATACCGTGAGATTAACCAACACTTAATCTCACGTATTTA
>JAQUQP010000161.1 GCA_028716025.1 bacterium
CTACTACCCGCAAATTAACGGCAGCGCGAGCGGACAAACCTCAAAAACAGAAGGGTTGGACCGGAGCACTGGCTATTCTTATGGTATCTCCGGCAGGCAATTGATCTTTGATGGCTTGAAATCCCAGTATAATGTCGCCACTTCTTCCGCGACTTTCCGGTCAGCAGCATATTCATATGCCGTGACTTCTTCCAATTTGCGGCTGCAGTTAAAGAAAGATTTTGTGAATCTTTTAAAAGCGCAAAAGTTAGTATCCATTACCACTGAAATAGCTGAGCGGCGTAGACAAAGCCTGGAGCTGATCAAGCTGGGGTATGAAGCAGGCCGTGAGCATAAAGGTTCTTTACTGACAGCGCAGGCTGACCTGGCAGAAGCTGAGTTTGAAATTGCCCAGGCCACCAGGAATTTAGAAATAGCCGCCCGGACGCTTTGCGCGGACATAGGCTATGGCAAATATAGCCAGATACAAGTGCAAGGTGAGTTAGTGGTGTCTTTACTTGATACGGTGGCACCTGATTTTGAACAATTAGCAGGATCAGTTCCTTTACTGCAAGCCCTAATCGTCCAAAAAGATGCCTCCCGACTTTCTTTAAAAAGCGCTACCGCTGATATGTATCCTTCGGTTTATGCCAGCGCCTCAACCAGTAAGAACGGTTCAAATTGGCCCCCTGACCAGAGCCAATGGTCAGCAGGAGTAAACGTAAGCGTGCCAATATTTTCCGGAGGCAGCCAGGTAGCGGCGGTGAAAAGATCTGAATCCGCATATAACCAGGCCCAGGCTGATGAAAGGAATGGCCGGGCCAGCGTTATCTTGACTCTAGCTGAGAATTGGGCCAATCTGCAAGATGCCTTGGGACAATTAGATGTGCGACAAAAATTCCTTACTGCTACTGAAGAACGTTCCAAGATCGCCGAAGCCCAATATAAAATAGGATTAATGTCTTTTGACAACTGGATCATTATCGAAGATGATTTAATTAATGCCAAAAAAACCTTATTAGATAGCCAGGCTAATGCCCTGATAGCAGAAGCGAACTGGATACAAGCCAAAGGAGTGACTTTAGATGAAGAATAAAAAATGGAAATTCATAGTAGTAGCTGTAGTGGTAGTGGGTGTTGCCTTATTTTGGGCAGTAAAAGCAAGTAACAATAAGAGCAGCACGGAAAAAACTACTATCGTCAATCCTGTATACGGTAACATCCAGACATTCGTATCTACTACCGGGACAGTTTTGCCGCAAAATCGCCTGGAAATAAAACCGGCGATCAGCGGCCGGGTGGAAACGATCCTGGTACAGGAAGGTGACCGGGTGAAAAAAGGACAAACTGTGGCTTGGATGAGTTCAACCGAAAGAGCTGCCTTACTGGATGCCGCCCGGGCTCAAGGCGAGATAGTTGTCAAACAATGGCAGGAAGTATATAAATCAACTCCCCTGATCGCCCCGATCGATGGTGAAGTGATCGTCAAAAACGTTGAGCCTGGCCAAACAGTTACTACTAACGATGCTATACTCGTCCTTTCTGACCGCCTTATTGTACAAGCCCAATTTGATGAAACTGATATAGGCAAGATCAAAAAAGGACAACCAGCTATGATCACCCTGGATGCTTATCCGGATATTAAGGTAAACGGTGAGGTGAACCATATTTATTATGAGTCACAATTAGTCAGTAATGTTAGTATTTATAACGTTGATATCCTTCCGGACAGGGTGCCGTCAGAATTCCGTTCAGGCATGACGGCTGAAGTAAAAGTATTGGAAGCCAGCCGTGAGAATGTGCTGACCCTGCCGGTAGAAGCTGTCAAGCAAGACAAACAGGGTAGTTATGTATTGCTTGACCAGGGTAAAGAACAGAAACCGGGACAGCGTCGTATAGAAACCGGTTTATCAGATGATACAAATATTGAAGTTGTCTCCGGGCTCACTGCCACAGACCGAGTGGTCATACAAAGCGCAACCTATATACCAGCTGCGCAAACAACTGCTGGCGGTAATCCTTTTATGCCTAGCCGGCCGGGACAGAGGAACCAGAGAAATCAGACGAACAGGAACACAAGGCAATGATAAAAGTAACAAATATCTCTAAAACATACCAGATCGGGAGCGTGGGGGTGCAAGCCCTGCGCGGAGTTTCTGTAAATATAGAAGCCGGTGAATTTGTCGCTATAATGGGACCGTCTGGCTCTGGGAAATCTACCTTACTGCATATTCTCGGGCTGCTTGATCGTCCGGATTCCGGATCGTATACTTTTAACAATAAAGAAGTCAGCAAGTACAGTGATGATGAGTTAGCCATTTTAAGGAATAAGACAGCTGGTTTTATTTTCCAGCAATTTCACCTCTTAGCCCGTCTTACCGCGCTGGGCAACGCTGAACTTCCCCTGATCTATGCCGGGCGCCGGCATATGAAGGAACTGGCTTTGGAAAAAATAAAAGAAGTTGGCCTTGAATCACGGGCCCTGCATTTGCCGACTGAGCTCTCCGGCGGGGAACAGCAGCGGGTCGCCATTGCCCGCTCCCTGGTCAATGACCCCCTGATCCTTTTTGCCGATGAACCGACCGGGAACCTGGATACTAAAAATGAAGAAGAGATCATGTCCCTTCTGCTGAAGTTAAATAAACAAGGGAAAACCATAGTTATGGTGACCCATGAAAAAGAAGTCGCTGAACGGACCAAGCGGATAATTTATATGCGTGACGGGAAGATAGTTTCTGATGAAAAAACTAAATCTTCTTTAGCTGCGGTGCAGCCAGCGGCGCCATTGGTCGCAAGATCAGCTGACCAAGAAAGCGAATCTCCGGTAGACGGGGCTAAATTCGGCGATCATTTCAGGCAAGCCCTGCAAGCCCTGGTTTCCCATAAGATGCGATCTATTTTATCCATGCTAGGGATCCTGATCGGGGTAGCAGCTGTCATTGCCATGTTAGCGCTGGGGCAGGGAGCCAAAGAATCTATTGAAAAAAGCCTGGCGTCTTTAGGATCTAATTTATTAATGGTGTCCCCTGGTTCACACCGTACGCATGGGGTAGCAGGAGAAGCTGGCGCTGTAACCAGGTTCACTCTGCAGGATGCCGAAGACTTGGGTAAATTAAAAGAGATTAAAAGTGTTTCCCCCGCAGTCAGGGGTCGGGCCCAAGTGGTTTATAGTGATAAGAACTGGAATACCCAGATACAGGGAACTGGAGTTAATTATCCGACTATGCATGCGGCAGTACCGACAGTCGGCAGGTTTTTTACCGCTGAAGAAGTAATGGTGAGGCAAAAAGTAGCCTTGATCGGTGCGACAGTAGCTAAACAGTTATTCGACACAGTTAATCCGGTAGGGATGACAATTAAGATCAACAGGATATATTTCAAAGTGATCGGTGTCTTGCCTACTAAAGGCGCAACTGGCTGGATGGACCAGGATGATGTGGTTATTATTCCTGTTACGACAGCCATGTACCGGGTATTAGGGAAAGAATATGTTGATTCTATTGACCTGGAAGTGAAGAATGCCAGTTTAATGGATGCGGCCCAGGAATCGATCAAGAATTTAATTATCCAACGCCATCACCTGAGCCAGGATAAAGAAGATACTTTTGAGATCAGGAACATGAATGATATCCAGCAAACCGTGGAAAGCACTACTAAGACTATGACCATGCTGCTAGGTTCGATCGCGGCTATTTCATTGCTGGTAGGCGGGATTGGTATTATGAACATTATGTTAGTATCAGTCCGGGAGCGCGTCAAAGAAATAGGATTGCGCAAAGCCATTGGTGCCCGTTATCGTGATATCCTGACCCAGTTTTTGATCGAGGCAGTGGTCATGACCGTGGCTGGGGGGTTGATCGGGATCGCTGTTGGTGCAGGTATTGCTTTTACTTTGTCAGCCGTAGCCAGCTGGACTACCAGGGTTACGCTATCTTCGGTAATAATGGCTACGACTTTTTCCGTTGCTGTCGGCGTGGGCTTCGGCCTCTGGCCGGCTAAACAGGCAGCTAAGCTTGACCCGATCGAAGCACTGAGGTATGAATAATCAATAATATATGAGGAGAAACACATGTTCAACAAGAGCAAGTTGTTATTGGGCATTATTTTTTTATTGATCGCGGTACCGAGTTTCGCAGCTGCAGGTCCTCCGGTCATGATGAGGCAGAATTTAGAGTGGTCTGATTACGGTCTTAATTTTGAATGGGCCAGGGACCCTAAATTGATAAAAGAATTGGACATGAACGAGCACCAGGCTAAAGAATTTAATGATTTATCCAGTGAAATTGCTGTTGCCGTCACCATGGAAGAGGAAATTGCTGCCAAAGAAGCTGTCTTAAAGAATCAAATACCGGTTA
>JAQUQP010000162.1 GCA_028716025.1 bacterium
CGACGCTCTTCCGATCTTGCCCCCACGATCAGCAGTTCTTTAAGCTCGGTGGATCTCTTGATGTGCACTTCCCGGTAAATGCGCACAAAGGACCTGGTCACACCCACAAAGAGCAGGGTAATGAGCCATTCAAGCACATAAATACTGCGGGGGTGGTTTAAACCCATATACCCCTGATATTCTGGACTGTATTTTGACAGGTACGTTAATGCCGCTACAATAATGACAGACGCCAGGGTAACAGCTTTTAATATAGTGATAAAATCATGTATCCCAAGATACCGCCACAGGCCCTTATAGAGGCCATAAAGGAAATTAACTGCTATTCTTATCACCAGAAATATTAAAATGGTACGTTTAAACTGGATAATAAATTCAATTGGTATATTGCCATCAAACCTGAAAATATACGCCAAATACAAAGATAATGGGAACAAGACTAAATCCGCGATAAACAATAAAAACCTTTTCCGGGTAATGGTGACTCCAGCCATACTAACCTCTTAATTATTTTTTATTTAATGCTCTTTCCCAAATCCGCTCTTACTTATGCCATACCGTCCTATTTACATAATCGATATAACTAAGGATGATCCGCACTACTTTTTTCGAGACATTATCGACATCATGATCAGGTATCAACCTGAAAACACGTTTATTTTTTGAATGCTGTTTCATCACGACATCCATGGCTTCGATAACCCGCTCCGCTTTCAGGCCGCACATGATCAGGGTTCCTTCATCCATCCCTTCCGGACGTTCATGCGCTTGTCTGATGGTGACGGCCGGGATATTGAGTAAAGAGGATTCTTCGGTGATCGTACCGCTGTCAGAGATCACGCAGGCCGCGTGCAACTGTAATTTGACATAGTCATAATCCCAGCGGCTTAAGAAAGCAGATCTGCTGCTCAAATTTCCTTTTACCGAGACTTTCCAATTTCTTGCGGGTACGAGGATGGGTGGAAACAATTATTCTTTTCTTATATTTCTTCGCGATAGCATTCAGTGAATCCAGGAGATCCTGGAAGTTTTCCGCTGATTCGATATTCTCTTCCCGGTGAGCGCTGATAACAAAATAATTGTCAGCGCTTAATTTAAGCTCGGACAGGACTTTTGAACCGGCGATCTGCGGTTGGAAATGATCCAGCACTTCCTTCATCGGTGAACCGGTCTTGATAACTGTCTCCGGCCTGAGACCCTCACTAATTAAATAGCGGCGGGCATGTTCGGTCAAGGTCATATTAATATCGCTCAGATGATCTACTATTTTCCTGTTTAGTTCCTCCGGTACCCGCTGGTCAAAAGAGCGGTTACCCGCTTCCATATGGAAAATCGGTATTTTGCGCCGTTTGGCCGGGATAACCGCCAGACAGCTATTGGTATCACCATAAACTAAAATCGCGTCAGGTTGCTCTTGTTCCATTATTTTGTCAGACTTGGCGATCACGTTGCCGATGGTTTCCGCTACGTTTTTACCCACCGCGGCAAGAAAGTGATCAGGCTTCTTAATGCCCATGTCCTTGAAAAATATTTCATTCAGTTCGTAATCATAGTTTTGCCCGGTATGTACCAACACGTGCTCGGTAAATTTCTCCAATTCTTTCATTACCAGGCTCAGTTTGATAATTTCCGGCCTGGTGCCAACGATACTCATGATTTTTCTACGCATAGCCGCTCCTTTATTTAAGAACAGGTTTTATCTCAACAATTCCTCTTCGAAGTATTCACCATCTTCAACCATTAATTTATGTTTCTTCAATAAAGCTAAAGTTTCCTGGCAGCTTAATACGTTATCCGCCGAGCTGTATTCCTTCTTGAAGAAATTACGCTGCTTATCTTTCTTATCCACTAACTCCGGCAGCATGGGACTGATCACATAGTAATTCCCACGCTTAAAGCAATGATGGATCTCTTCTTCTGAAACTAATACTTCAGACATTTTCTCACCCGGCCTGATCCCGGTAATTTTAATATCAATATCCCTTTTACCAATCAAGGCTTTAGCGATATCGATCACTTGCGCTGCAGGAGCATTAGGGATATATGTTTCTCCTGATCTTGCGGATTTTATCGCTGCAAACACTGTATCCACAGCCTGGTTCAATGTAAGCAAGAATCTGGTCATCTCGGGGACAGTGATGGTCACCGGCCCGCCATGCTTGATCTGTTCATGGAACAAAGGGATGACCGAACCGCGAGAAGCCAGAACATTGCCATAACGCACGCAAATAAACCTGGTTTTAGGTATTACCACATTAGCGGTAGTAAAGATCCGTTCCTGGACTGCTTTGGTCATACCCATGACATTGACCGGTTTACAGGCTTTATCGGTACTGATACCCACTAAGGTTTCTACCGGATAGTCATTTTCTTGGATAGCCCGGACAATATTGGCCGGCCCCTGGCAATTAGTCATCAGTGCCTGCCAGGGGAAATATTCGCACACCGGGACCTGTTTCAACGCCGCCGCGTTGATCACAATATCCGCTTCTTTCACTGCCGCGCAGATATCCGCGTAGTTACGCACATCACCGATCTGGAATTCCAAAACATTCATAAAATTACGATAAATGACCTCATCGGTAGCCGCTTCTTTGTGCATATACGATAAACGCATATCATGCTGTTTAGCTTCATCCCGGGAGAAAACGATCACTTTTTTGGGCAGGCCCTGTTCACCGCTAAGTACCCGGCGTACGAATACTTTGCCTAATGAGCCGGTGCCACCCGTGACCAATATTGTTTTTCCTTTGAATATCATCCTGTTACCTCCAGCTATCATAAAGTATGGGATCTTTAGCTATATCCGCCATCATCTCTTGCCAATTCGGGCATATTAAACCTGTTGTTGTCTTGAATTTGGTGTCAATAAGGTCACGTTTGCAGACATAATTATCCTCCGGCGCTATATCAATATTTACTTTAAAGGCCTCTTTCATCAATAACAGCAGTTCATATTTTGATAATTTTTCACTGGCAATATGAAAAAGACCGGAAAGTTTAGGAAACTTCCGGATCAAGTCACGGGTTAGATCTACCATAACCTTGGTGGTCACTCCGGTAAAGATAGCCTGACGATATCCTTTGATCTGCCGGCCACGCTGGGCTAAAAACCATTCTAGGAGTTCTGCTTTTCCTTCTATTTCCCGGCCGATGAAGGAAGAGCGGAGAGTCAGGGCTTGTTCATCGTATAATTCACCCAGGGTCTTGGTCCGGCCATAAAGATCCTGCGCATCAGGCAAGTTCTCTTCCGTATACCCTCCTTTTACCCCGTTAAATACACAGACGGTGCTGAAATGGATCACCCGTGCGCCTTTTTTCTTGCACCAGGCCAGGAGATGATGCGGCAGCAATGAATTAATATTAACGCTGGCAATCACCTTCTCCCCTTCTTTACTGCGTATGGTCACCCCGGCACAATTCACAATGACATCCGGATTAACTTCATCAAGGATATGATTTAGTTTTTTAAAATCAGCTAAATCCAGGTTATCTATTACCTGATTGCTTTGAAAAAGACCGGTCTGGTCGTAATGGCTCCTGGTTTTTCTGAGGGTGACATAAGTGTCTTTAAAATAGGCTGACAAACCTTGCCACATTTTATGACCTAACATGCCTCCGCCAGCCAAGACAATTATGCGCATGATTGTTCCTTCCGGCACAATTCATTAATATACTCCTCAAGCTTGATGATGAGCCTGGAATAATCAAAATTATTTTGATAGTACTTCTTTCCCTTGGCACCCATATTTTCTCTTTCCTGTGCAGACATCTCATAAACATTTTTAATGATACCGGCCAAGGCTATAGCATCTGAACTGGGACAGGTAAGTCCAGCACCAGCCTCAACTATCACTTTAGCCCCTTCACCATTGAGAGCAGCTATAATCGGCTTGCCGCAAGCTAAATATGATTGTACTTTGGTAGGTATGGTCAAAGCAAAGATCGGTTCTGCTTTAAGGGTCACCAGCAGCGCGTCCGCAGCGGCAAAATAAGCCGGCATTTCAGTAATAGGCCGCTGGCCTATTAAATGCACCTTATTGGTTAACCCCTGTAATGGCAATTGCTTTTTTACCCAGTTACCCTGGCGTCCTTCTCCTACCACTACCAGATGAATATCAGGATATTGATCTAATTGTTCCATAGCGGCCAAAATTGTTTCAAAATCCTGAGCCACTCCTATATTACCGGCAAACACCAGGCGAAAACCTTCAGGCAGGCCGGCTATTGGCTGGGACGAACCAGCAAACGTATCCAAGCGCGCCTCACCAGCCCAATTTGGGAAATAGAGTATTTTTTCAGGTTCTGCTCCTAAAGAAGCCACGT
>JAQUQP010000163.1 GCA_028716025.1 bacterium
TTATTACCCGCGATATCGTTCACCCCGGATCCCTGCACCGGGAAAATCCAGTTCTGCCCGTAAGCGAAACTATAACGCCGAGCTTGGGTCTCTACCTGGGCCATGATAACCGGCAACACCTTTCGCGCGGCAGTTTTATCGATCTGGCCATCCCGCACTGCCAATTCAAATTTCTGCCATTCCTCGATCGGAGATGTTTTCGGGACTTTATGCGCGGCAATATAGTAGATCAATGATCCATAAGCTAATATCACCAGGAAAAATACTGTCTTTACCACCAATCGCTGATTGATCATAATCCTTCCTTAATCACTATTTAATAAGCTCAATTACAGGTTCCGGCGCAGTTTTAACTTTTTGCCGCAACGCCGGCAAATCGACTTTTTTCAAATACCGTCGTAAATTAGGAAAAAACTCATGAAACTTATAAACAGACAACTCACCTAAAGCTTTTTCACTGGGCCATGCCTGCACATACATCCGGTACAGGGCGATCATGGTACCGGTACGGTCAGATCCATGCTGGCAATGGATAAAATACGGTTTGTATTTCGGATCAGTTATCACTTTCAGGAAAGCTACCGCTTGCGTATCTCCGATACTATTGGCAGACATAGGTATGGACACATAGTAAAATCCCATACCTTTAATCAATTTTTCATCTGAATGAAAATCCCTGAGATTAATAATTGTTTTTATACCCATCTTTTTTAAAGCGGCAAAACCTTGCACGTCAGGTTGGGCACCCCGGTACACATCCTCTGACACCTTGCCAAAATTACCTAGTCCCGGAATATCATTCCGCGGCTGAATCCCCTTTTCCGCCGCCACACTCGGGCAAACCAGTATTCCTGCTATTAATAAAGCAATAACGATCTTTTCTAATTTTTTTAACATAATCCCCCAAGAGGTTTCTGATATGGTCTGATTACGTAACGAGAATTTGTATTTTTGAGCGAGCCAATGAATGAGCGACGAAGCTTATCTACACCGTGATAAGTTAGGAGCGAATGAAACAGGCGCAGCCAAAAAGGCAAATTCGCAGTAGTAATTAAGGCCTTATCAGAGACCTACTATATTTTTCCGACGCGGATCTCTTCAATATAATCGCGGATAATATTTAATTTTACAATATCAGTTTCGATAAATTTAGCCGAATATGCCTGGTGACCGTTTTTTACATATTTAGCTACGACCTGGCCCGGGATCTCGACCCTGCGGCCGCGTTTAAAACCAAAAACTATATGTATCTTCTGGGACGCTTCCAACGGCGGTTCATCCATTTCAAAACAACATCCTTTGACGCCTACATTCCGCAATATCCCCTGCCCGGTAAAGCGCTTCTCTTCAAAAGTATAAAGTCCGACGACTTCTTTATCCGGATACCGCGGATATTTCCTTCTATCCATAATAATCCCCCTCGATCAGAGATTACCTTTAGTAAACGTCTTAGCCCACAAACCCCGTGCGAGAATTGGTTGCACCAGTTTCCGCTCGCTTTTCATCATCGCGGCCCGCATGATGCGAAACTCACCGTATTTTTCATTGATCCGGTCCATTACCCGGTCTACACTCTGGATACCGTTAAATTCTTCCAAGAGATATAATTGCCGGGTCTTACGGACCAGGTTGGACACACTGATACCGATCAGGCGGATAGCCCGGCCTTGCCAGTCAATCCGGGTAAAGATCTTCCAAGCTTGTTGGTATATATCATAACCGCTATCCAAAAAATAATCAACAGTTAAATGCCGGCTAAACGTAAAAAAATCGCTATACCGCAAGATGAGGCAAACAGTCCTGCCGCAATAATTGTCTTTGCGCAGGCGCACGGCTACTTGTTCGCTTAAAGCAAAAATATTCCGGCGTATCTCGCCAATATCGGCAGTATCGCGCGCCAGGGTATGAGTATGCCCCATGGATTTAACCGGTGGTTCATCATCGCTGTAATGCACCGGGGTGCTATCTAGTCCCAACCCCATATTGTGCAATACCTCGCCGATAATGCCAAAGTGCTGGCGCAAAATAGTGACTGGGTAGCGGCCCAGGTCGCCGCAGGTATAGATGCCGAGAGCACGCAGGTGCTTCCCCATCTGTCGTCCCACACCGCACAGGTTGTCGATGGGAAGACTTTCCAGGGTAGCCTCTACCTGGCTCGGCGGAATCAGTACTAGGCCGTCAGGTTTTTGCATATCACTGGCCAATTTGGCGATCAGTTTATTCGGCCCGATACCAACAGAGCAGGTCAAGCCCATTGCAGCGCTTATAGCTTTTTTGATAGCTTGCCCTACTTTGAGCGCGTCATCATATGACTTACAAGTGTCAGTGATCTCTAAAAAGGCTTCATCAATGGAAAAAACTTCTGTTTTCACAGAGAATTGCCGTAAAATACGGAATATTTGGCGGGAAGTGTCCACGTACTTAGCCAAATTACCGATCACAAAAATTGCCTGCGGGCAACGCCGGCGTGCTTCACCGATGCTCATGCCGGCTTTAATGCCGAATGGTTTGGCTTCATACGATGCCGCGGAAACAACAGTGCGGGTTTCCGGGTTGCCGCAGACAATGACCGGGCGACCGCGCAAGGCAGGATTGGTTTTCTGCTCGATCGAGGCGAAGAACGCGTTCATATCAATATGGAGTACAATGCGATCCACCTGGAAAACCTTTCCTGATAAGAGGATTACGCTGATAAAGAAAAATTCTAATCCGCGGAATCTGCACTTATAATCCGCGTAATCGTTTTCTACTAGGCTTGGGTGACTTTCAGCAGGTGCCAGACGAGAGTTTTGTTATTCAGGCAAAGTTCATAAAGATTAGCAGAATGCAGCACATTGAAATAATGCAGGATCGCTTCACCTTCGCGGTCCCGCCAGGTATAGGTCACCTGCTCGATCTTATATTTGCGGTTCTTCCACGTGAACCAGACCGGATTGATCTGGTCGCCGGTAAATACCGCGCCAACCCTAATGCGTTCATTGATCGTTTCAATCATAATAACCTCAGAAGCAGTTTTGAATTTTGAGTGTTGAGTTTTGAATTATGGTAAAGAAATTTACCTAAGCTCAAAACTTACCTGTCCTCTGCGCTTTGATTTTTCCAAGCTTAATTTGGAAAAATCAGCAGGGAGAAACTTATAACTTAAAACTGCCTTTATTTTAGTACTTGCGAAACACGCCCACTACTTTACCAACTATTTGTATATCCGGATTGATGATGGGCTGGTACGCGGGATTAGCTGCTTCCAAGCGGAATTGGCTGTGCTTGATATCGCGGTATATTTTTTTGACCGTGACTTCCTCACCGATGCGAGCCACAACTATCTCACCGTTCTCGGTGCGGCTATTGATACGCACCAGGACAAAATCCCCCTCATAGATCCCGGCGCCAGTCATACTGTCTCCCTTTACCCGCAGGGCAAAATCAGCGCCATTACCCACCAGCGATTTATCCAGGTTAACATAGCCGTCAATATTTTCCATTGCCAGGATGGGAGCGCCGGCACGCACCTGCCCCAAAATTGGTATGTGCAGGAGCGGAGCATGGGTCAGCCCGGTGATCTCCAGGAAACGCGCTTTGAACTTGCCACGCTTGCGGATGTACCCCTTATCTTGCAGTATCCGCAGGTAATCCTGCACTGTACCGATAGATTTGAACTTGAATTCTTTCATGATCTCCCGTAAAGTCGGCGGCATCCCGTTTCGCAACTGGGATTCTTTGAGAAAATCAAATATTCCCTTTTGTTTTACCGTAAGCTCTTGCATTTTTTTCTCTTTTCTTAAAGCACTTTCGGGTTTCGACACCGTTTACCGTCTGCCGAGCTTTTACCATACAAATGTATGGTTGTCAAGAAAAAAAATAAAGGAGGCTCTTTAAAACACCTCCTTTAAGTATTAGTTTATCGCGAAATTTCCAATACTTTATATTTCAGCACACCTGCCGGAATTTTGATCTCCACTATGTCATCTTTCTTAAACCCCAGCAGCCCCTTTCCGATCGGTGAATTGATCGAGATCTTACCTTCCGCGTAATTAGCTTCCATTTCTGACACTAAAGTATAGCACTCTTCTTCATTGCAGCCGAGATCCAGTAATTTTACGATCGAGCCAATAGATATTTTATCTTTGGGTATCCTGGATTCATCAAGTATTTCAGACCGGCCCAGCTTGCCTTCCAGTTCATGGATCTTGTTCTCATTCAGGGCTTGCGCTTCTTTAGCTGCGTCATATTCGGCGTTTTCCGAAATATCGCCTTTTTCCCTGGCTTCACCGATCTCTTTGGCTAATTGTTTTCGCTTGGTCGTTTTCAA
>JAQUQP010000164.1 GCA_028716025.1 bacterium
CTCTGCTGGTAGTTTCTCAGTTCACTTTATACGCCAATACCACTCATGGTAACCGCCCTGATTTCATTCAGGCCGCCCCGCCGGAGAAAGCCCAAAAATTATATCAAGCTTTTCTCGAACGACTGCAAAAAGGGCAGGTGCCTGTAGCCAGCGGGGTCTTTGGGGCCATGATGCAGGTAGCTCTGGTAAATGACGGACCGGTAACGATCATAATTGATTCTAGATAATGCTAAAACTCTAATATTTGATTTCTAAATTCTAAACAATTTCAAATGTTCAAAATGGAAATATATTTATTTGAAATTTAGAATTCGTTTATTATTTCGATATTAGTATTTCAGATTTGTATTTTAAGAGGGGGCTGCAATGTGCGCAAAAAATGGCTTAACTGCCGATGGGATCAAAAAAAGACTGGACCAGCTGGAAATCGATATTGTTTTAAAACAGCTGGAACTGGTAGAACTGCAAAAAAGAAAAGGCGAATTACAGCTACTGCTATTGCATAAACAAAAAAATATCGAAGAATAGAAGAACACCAGTCAATCAATAAGGAGCTTTTCCTATGGATAGAAAGACAATCTTTACTTACGGATTACTGGCTTTATGCGGACTCTCTGTTCTGCTGGGCCTGGTCTTGGTTTTTAAACAATCTCCTGTTTCCGCACTGAAGGATAGAGGTAAAATAGAATTGCCGTCCTTAGGTAAGGAAGGCATTGCTATTGTCTACATTTACGGTGAGATATTTGTTGAACGGCAGTACTCGATGTTCCCGGGATTTCTCTCTGGATCCGACGCTATCGTCGACCGCCTGCGCAAGATCGATAAGAATAAGTATATCAAAGCCGTGGTTTTGCGGATAAATTCCCCGGGCGGCAGTACCGGTGCCAGCCAGGAAATCTATGAGGAAGTAAAAAAACTGCGCCAAAACGGCAAAAAAATTGTTGTTTCCATGGGAGATGTCGGCGCCAGTGGAGCATATTATATTTCCTGCGCTGCTGACCGGATCATTGCTAATCCTTCAACCATTACCGGCAGCATCGGAGTGATCTTTAATTTCGGCAATATGCAGGAACTGTTTAAAAAGATCGGTGTGAAAATGGAAGTGGTCAAGAGCGGTAAATCCAAGGATATTGGCGCTTATTGGCGTTCCCCGGAAGAATCTGAAAGAAAATTGTTGCAGGGCTTGATCGATAATAGTTACGAGCAATTCATTAAGGTAATTGTGGACGGAAGGAAAATGACCTATGACCAAGTCAAACAGCTTGCTGATGGGTCTATTTTTACCGGGGAACAAGCTCTGAATAAAGGATTGATCGACCAGCTCGGTAATCTGCCTGACGCCATTCAGGTAGCCGCTGACCTGGCGGGACTAAAAGGAGAACCTTATATTATTAAGGATTATTCACCTATGGAAAAAGTGTTCGAAATATTTGGGCGCAAAACCGAAGAAAATAGCCTGGGGCAGTTTACCAAAGTATTGGATAGAAGTGATACCCGGTTAGCCTACTTGATGGAGTAAGTAATGGAAAGATTAGGAATCATTTCTAAAATAATAACCGATCCGGAACAGGGTTTCAATGACCTGCTCCTCTATAAAAAACCTCTGTGGTTTTCTTTCATGACCGTGATCGTCAGCCTGTTCTGCCAAAGTGTGGCCGTATTACTGGTCGACAATGTTGGCTCGGTGCAGGTCACCAGTATGCTCACGGTTGGTTACCTGGCAAAAGTTTTTGCTTTTGTGATCTTCTGGGTCATCATGACCTCCTTGTTCCATTTTATCGCTTCCTGGCACAAAACAGAAGGGAGCATCAATAATCTTTTTATCCTCTTTGGGGCCAGCCTCCTGCCGTTGATCTTCCTGCCAGCTGGTGCCATCCTGAGCCGCGGTTTGGGAGCAGGCAGTCATTTTATATATCTTTTGATCTATCTGGTCATTGTCATTTGGATCCTTTTCCTGCAGGTAAAAAGCCTGAAGATCATTTATCACCTGCAGACCGGCAAAGCGATTTCAGTCTACGTTATCCCTTTTATATCCACTTTTTTCCTGCTCATTATTTCCCTGGTCATGTTCATCATCCTGACCATCATCCTCATCGGTAAAAACTTCTAATATGCTTACCCCGTCATACCTGAAACTAAGCAATGGCATCCTGGCCGAACGAATAATAAAAGCTTACCAACAACTGGCCAGCTGTGACCTCTGTCCGCGGCTGTGCCATGTAGACCGCCAGCATGAAGAACAAGGTTATTGCCATGCAGGGCTGGATCCTGAGATATCTTCTTTTAACGCCCATTTTGGCGAAGAACCAGCCATTAGCGGCAGCCATGGGTCTGGCACTATATTTTTTACTCATTGCAACCTGCGCTGTGTTTTCTGTCAGAATTATCCCATTAGCCATTTCGGCAACGGGACCACTGTTTCCGTCGAAGAACTCACCCGCATCATGCTTTTTTTGCAAAGCAAGAAGTGCCATAACGTCAACCTGGTAACCGGCACGATCTATGTCCCGCAGATCCTGGCGGCTTTGGAAAAAGCTATTGTTCAGGGTTTTCACCTGCCGTTGGTCTATAACTGCGGCGGATATGAAAGCCTGAAAACGCTGAAACTACTGGACGGGATCATCGATATCTACCTGCCTGACGCCAAATATAGTGATAATGCTATGGCTGAAAAATATTCCCAGGCTCCTCATTACTCTGAAATAAACCAGGCTGTGTTAATAGAGATGTACCGGCAAGTAGGCGATTTGCAGCTTGATGAAGAGGGGATCGCCTGCCGGGGATTGATCATCAGGCACCTGGTCCTGCCGGGAAACATCGCTGGTAGTATACCATTACTGGAATTCATCGCCGGAAAGATCAGCCGCCAAACCTACCTAAGCATTATGAGCCAATACACACCCCGGCACCTGGCCTGCGGCATACCTGAATTAAACCGGAAGATCACTAAACAAGAATATGCGGTTGTTTTGGAAAAACTCAAACAACTTAACCTGAACAATGGCTGGGTACAAGAATCTTGACTTTAGCGAAATATTGAGCTACAATTTCGGGCATAAGGAGTTATGTATGTCCAGAAAAGCAGTATATGCCGGCACCTGGTATCCAGGCACGGAAGACGCTATTATCGCCACTATTGATTCATATCTTCCCAATAAAAAAGTTACGGCACGCAAAGCTATCGGTATTATGGTGCCGCATGCCGGCTGGCTATATTCAGGGAAAGTGGCAGCCCAGGTATATGCTGCTACCAGGATCCCGGCAACAGTCATTATGCTCGGTCCTAACCATACCGGCAAGGGTTACATGGTTTCCTTGTCTGATAATGACACTTGGAATTCGCCTTGTGGCCCCGTTACCTTGGACACTACCTTAGGCAAAAGGATCACTGAGCTCTGCGGCGGGACAGTTTCTCTTGATGATACTGCCCATACCCAGGAACACTCTTTGGAAATACAGCTTCCATTTCTCCAATACTTCCGTAAGGATATCAAGATCGTACCACTGATACTGGGCACCCAGTCTCCGGAGATCTGCCGTATCCTGGGAGAGGGAATCGCCGCGGCGATCAAAGAAAGTAAACAGGAAATTCTCATTCTGGCATCATCAGACATGACCCATTATGAAAGCATCGACGACGCCAGGAGAAAAGATAATTTGGCGATCCAGGAAATAACAGCTTTACAGCCAGACAAACTTTTACATACAGTCGCTGAAAATGACATCAGTATGTGCGGGGTCGCGCCGACCGCAGTAATGCTTTATGCCGCCAGGGACTTGGGCGCAACCCAGGCACAGTTGATAAGCTATGATACCAGCGGCACAGTGACCAGGGATAATAATGAAGTGGTTGGCTACGCCGGAATAATTGTAACTTAGACGATTAATGGAGGAGCAATGACCGAGATCAGGAAAGATCCTTTTACCGAGCAATGGATAATCACTGGCACTGAAAAAGAGCAGGAATTTTTTACTACTCTTGCTTCCCAGGAAAAAACAGAGTGGAAGGTTTGCCCGTTCTGTCCGGGGAATGAAAAAGTGAGCGGTAAGGAAATATACGCTTTGAGAACCCCGGGCACATCAGCCGACACACCGGGATGGGAAGTACGCGTGATCGTATCCAAGCAGGCAGCCCTGCAGATCGAGACTGATCCTGACCGCCGACCTGAAGGCATGTATGATCTCATGAGCAATGTCGGCGCGCATGAAGTAATTATTGAAACACCGGAACACGTCAAGAATTTATCCAATCTCCCGGTAGAACAGATCAATAAGGTTTTCAGCA
>JAQUQP010000165.1 GCA_028716025.1 bacterium
GAAAGAATGTGTTCCCAAGGCCTAAATTCCATTAAAATAACGGGGGATTACGATTGGTACATAAATAGAGTTCTCACGCCGCAGGAATATATCCCGGCGCGAATTGATAATAAGCATTTAAAAGGTTGTCCTTTTGACTGTGGTCCTTGCGCCTGGCACACCGGCGCGTTGAACCTGCCGGTTTTTTCCATCACTAATGACTGCAACCTGGACTGTCCGAAATGCTTCACTTATAATCGTCCGGATAAGAAATATTATAAATCCGTCCCTGAGGTTAAAAAAATACTTGGCCATATCAGGAAAAAGAATAAAGACCTGCAGTTGATCAACCTGACCGGCGGCGAACCAACCTTACATCCAAAGCTATTTGATATCATTAAAGCCTGCCGGAATGCAGGCATCCACCGAATAACTATGAATACTAACGGCCTGGAGTTGGCCAAAAACAATAATTTAGCCGGTAAATTAAAAAGAGCCGGTGTCCAAGTAGTCCTTTCCCTGGATACGCTCGATCCGGAAAAAAGCATTCTTATCCATGGCCGGGATATCACTAAAATAAAAAAGAAGGCGCTGCATAAACTGGAAAAACTAAATATTCCGACCACTATTCTCTCTGTCGCCATAAAAGATCTCAACGACAAGGAAGTAGCTGAGAATGCCAGGAAATATATCAAAAAGGATTTTGTACGCAGTATCACTATCCAGAACATGACCTATACAGGTAAGAATGGCAGCGTGTTCAAGCCCAGAAAACATATTACTATCGATGAGGTGGAGAGGCTGATAGATGATGGCCGGGAATTTTCCAGTAATGATTTTTTCTCCTTAGGCGCCTATCATCCGCTCTGCTACTCAGCCGCCTATTATATTGTCCGCCAAGGCAAGGTCTTGTCCTTAAGTAAAGCAGTGGATAAAACTGTACTTACCGATCTATCCAGAAATGGTTATGTCATAACCCCGGAAGAAAATGCCACCCGCTTTGCCGAAGGGATCAATCGCCTCTGGGCAGAAGGTACGAATGAAGGCATGATTAAAAGCCTAAAGAATTTACTTAAGGAACTTTACCCGGCAGGCAACCAACTTTCCGCCGCGCAAAAACTCAGCCTGACTGAAAAACTGGTCAAGATGATCTACATACATCCGCATATGGATGAAGATAATTTTGACATAGACCGGGTTTCACGTTGCGGTGACCTGGTCCCGGATGAATCCGGCAGGATGATACCGGCCTGCTCGTATAACCTGCTCTACCGGCAGAAAGACCCGCGTTTCTGGGAGGGATCGTGATAAAGACAATTGAACGATTATATCCGCGCATATCCGCATATAACTTCTAAGGAAATTATGAACAAGATATACGGTCACACTATAGCTTTTTGTCCTGAATGCAAGACCGGCATCCAATCCCGGATCATAGAAGAAAACGGGCAAGTCTTTCTGGAGAAAATGTGCCCGGAGCATGGCCTAAGCCGGGTCATGATAGCTAAAGATCCTAAATGGTATCAACAGAGCCAGTACTATATCAAGCCAAAACAAGAGCAGCTCAAAA
Organism: bacterium; assembly: GCA_028716025.1. The sequence goes on from JAQUQP010000165.1 coordinate 1,550, forward strand.
CCGGGACCACAGCCTATAAAAGCTGTCCTGATTCCTGCGGCCATTGCCCTGAACACCAACAACATATCTGCTTGCCGGTCATAGAGGTCACCAGCCAATGCGATCTATCATGTCCAGTCTGCCTGAAATCCTTCAAAACCAGATTTGAACTAGCGCTTCCCCAACTATCAAAGATGATCGATAAACTTACGGCTTATGAAGGCAAAGTAGATGTTATTAATTTAAGCGGCGGAGAACCGGTATTACACAGTAAATTTGCCGCTATTCTCACCTTGATAAAAAAGAAGGGCATTACCCAAACCACAATCTCTACCAACGGGCTGCAATTGTTAAAAAATAGATCATTAAGAGATCTGATAAGAAAAGATAACGCTATTGTCGCCCTGCAGTTTGACGGTTTCACCCCTAAGACTTATAAGCAATTGAGAGGTCTGGATATTTCCGGACAAAAACTCGACCTCATCCGCCTAATGGAAAAAGAAGGGGTAAAGTATTCCCTGGTAGCTACCGTAGCGGATAATATAAATAAAAACGAAATACCAGACATAGTTGATTTTTTCTTCCGACATCAAGCCCTAAGTTTGATGTTTCAACCGATAACTCTTACCGGTAATGCCGTTTCTTTCAGTCCGCTTAAGCATCGTCTGACCATGGATGAAGTCGTAAGCAAGATCGCCGAAAGTCCATTTGTAAAACACACAGACTTTAATCCGCTGCCATGTTCACATTATTCCTGTTTCTCACTGTCCTATTATCTAAAGGGTGAAGCAGGCAGGTTTGTCGGTCTCAAGGAATTCCTGGGTGAGCAAATATATCTCGATCTTATCAGTAATAAAACCCTGCCGGCATTGGACATGGCAGGGCGGAAAGCGCTTATAAAGAGGCTTTACGACATCTGGTCAGCCGCTGACTCTTACGGCCTCTCGAAAAAGGCAAAGGCCAGGATAGCGCGGACAGTGAACATCCTGGGCAACCAGTCTACGAGGAAAGAAACCTTATCTCTCGGTTTGGAAAACATGAAAGCGATCTTCATTCATGAATTCATGGATGCGCATACCTTTGACTATGGCCGGATGATCAAATGCTGTAATCCCTATCTACAGGAAGAAGGCAGGGCAATTCCCATGTGTGCCCAGAATGTTTTGGTATATCCACTGTAGTTATTCTATTGCCAGGATCCGCCAGGCAGTATCATCCAGGGGGAATTCTCCCAGTAAATTCCTGGCACTGGTAAGAATATAATCAGGATTCCCCAACAGGGCAAGGGGTATCTCAATAAATATCTCCTCATCCGTGAATATCGCTCTGGCTCCCTGGGTGTTCTTTAAGACCAGTCCTTTATCACGTATTTTCATCAACCCCCAACTAACACTGCAGTTGATCTTCGGCATTTTATCAAAAGCAGTGGTTTTACTATAACCGATAAGGTAAATGGATAGTTCCTGCGTAACTGCCAACTTCTTCTTCAAAGAGGCCCGGACATAAAAACTGTTTCCCCTGATAGCGTACGATAATTTCGAAAGATAGGCTTTTTGCTGATCTTGTTCTTCCTCTGATCCCGACACTCCCGTATTATTCCATTCCTGTCCGTTTGGCGCTTGCTTTGGCACTTTAACCATTGGATAGTTACAAAACAATTCATTATTACGGGCAAAAGACACTAAATACCATGGCTCATAATCTATCTGGCTGCGATAACATTTAATAGCCGAATACTTAATATTTTCCTGGTTCTGGTCAAGCTTTAATTCATACCAATTCAAAGGAGCATTGATCAATTTTTTAGGAATATTCAATCCCAGCTCCCGGTGATCACCCAAAGGGTTCGGCCACTTTCTGACATGAATGATATATGGATATACCTCCGGTAATTTGATCTCACCTGCCAGGTCCCAAAGAGCTACCTGCGTGAACAAGTACAGCCCCTTATGGTCCCGGTTAAAATCAACCGGGTGGGAGACAAATATTTTTGTGGGTTTAAATTCCCGAATTACTTTCTTAAGATCGCGCAGTATATTCTCCCCGGTATAGATACTGCCAGGGGATAAAGCATAATTATACGGCACATGGTTGATCTGGGTCAGTATATCTTTATACGGTTTGGCGGATCCCCAGTATTTAGTGAATATTTCCAGAGTACCAAAATCCGGATAGCCCAGGAATACCACCTGCTCCAGCGACAAGCCCAAAAGGGACAAGCCGTTCAAAGACTCTTTTCTTCTGATCTCGCCCATCTTGATAAATTCTTTTCTGGTCAATACAGGATGCTTCTCATAGACGATGAAAGCCCATTCGTTATGATCCCCATTGGTGAACAAAACTACTTGCAGAGGGATCTTTGCCTTAGCGGCTTGCTGGATCACGCCGCCGGTCCCGATAGCCTCATCATCAGGATGGGGAGCCAGGACCAGTATCCGGTCAGCTGAAGTGAAGCCAGGCAATGGCGATATGACCGTATTTGTATCGCTACAAAAAGCTGATGCCCGGATCAATAAGGAAATGGCCAAAACTGACAACAATAATTTTTTCATAAAAATACCTCATGCTCTATTGACTATGAGTGAATATTCTGGTATATGAAGATATATGTATAAAATAATAGTCATGCTCTGCTTGTTACTATCTTTACCGCTGTCCGGCCGGGCTGCCGATATTACCACCCTTAACGCGGAGGAAGCCCGTTCGCAGATAGAAAATGATTTAAAAGTACTCAATGTCTACCGGCAGGGATTA
>JAQUQP010000166.1 GCA_028716025.1 bacterium
GATCATTGCCGGAGTACGATATTTTTCGCTTAAATTAAACGCCAAAGCCGGCATTTCATACAGTTCCTGTACAGATCCCGGAGTTAGCACGATCAAGTGGTAATCTCCATGGCCTCCGCCTTTTACTGCCTGGAAATAGTCTGCCTGTGAACCAGAAATATTCCCTAATCCAGGGCCTCCCCGTTGTACATTGACTACCAACCCGGGTAATTCACAACCAGCCATATATGAAAGGCCTTCTTGTTTCAAGCTGACACCCGGAGAAGAAGATGAAGTCATGGCCCTGGCTCCGGCCACACTGGCACCAAAAACCATGTTAATCGCCGCCAATTCACTTTCCGACTGGATAAAAACCCGTTTTTCTTCCAGCATACGGCGGGACATATATTCTGTCAGCTCATTCTGCGGCGTTATGGGATAGCCAAAATAGGCCCCGCAGCCTGCCTGGATGGCGCCTTCTCCCAGTGCTTCATTACCTTTCATTAATCTTTTAGCTGTCATCCTGTTTCCCCGCTTTATTTCCATATTTCTATCGCTACATCAGGACAGACCTGGAAGCATAAACCGCAGGCATTACACTTATCCGGATCAATTATCTCAATATAATGAAAACCCTTTTTATTCATCTTCTGACTTAACCGGATGTTCTTCTTTGGGCAGGTCAAAACACATAATTCACAGCCCTTGCATTTATTCTGAGCAATGATGATTTTAGGCATAGGTACTCCAGATTAAACTATCTTTACCCAAGAGCCGAGATTGGTTATGAGAACCGAAACGAAAAAGTTTAATAGATTTTTAACCAAAAAGGTGCGCGCATACTCGCAGTGGTATGTAAGCAACTATTTGGTTAAAAATATGAAGAGATTTTTTGTTGAATTCCATAAACCAGTCGCGGTTCTTGGGTAGCAATATTATAGCGGTTTTTGGGGTCGGTGTCAAACTATTTTCAGGCGCTTTTTTTGAGGAGTTCTTTGGCATGTTTAATACTAATGTCTGAGAGGGTTTCCCCACCCAGCATCCGGGCCAGTTCTTTTACTCTTTCTTCAGCGGCAAGGTGTTGTATCCTGGTATAGGTGCGGTCATGCGAAACTTCCTTGGAAACATGCAGGTGATTCATGGCAAACCCGGCAATTTGGGGCCAATGGGTTATGCAGACTACCTGATGCCTGCCAGCCAGGGCTTTTATTTTTTTCCCGACTATTTCAGCCATACTCCCCCCTATACCGGTATCAATTTCATCGAAAATCAAGGTGGGTATCTGATCAGTATGGGCTAAAATAGATTTTAATCCCAGCATGATCCTGGACATTTCCCCTCCGGAAGCGATCTTGGCCAGCGGCTGCATATCTTCCCCGACATTGGGACTGATCAAGAATTCCGCTCTTTCCAGACCGGCACTGGTCATCTGCGGTATTCCCTGGCTGTCCACTTCTGGTACCAGGCTTATTTTAAACTTGATCTTTGGCAGCCCCAAGTCTTTAAGCTCCTGCGCTGTTTCCTCTTCCAGCTTAGAAGCTGTTTTCTGTCGCGCCACTGAAAGCTTCTTAGCTTTTTCCATGGCTTTACCCCGGGCCTGTTCTATAGCCTTGACCATGCCTGCTTTGCTTTCCTCAGCAGTAGATAGTTTTTCTATCTCTTTGGTTATCTTATCCTGGTAAGCAAGGATATCTTTGATGGTAGCACCATATTTACTCTTCAGCCGGTTGATCTGCTCCTTACGCTCGATCAAAGTATCCAGTTTTTCCGGATCAAAAACGATCTTTTCCTTATATTCCCGTAACGTGGAATTAACTTCTTCCAAGTTGACGATGCTTTCATTCACTATAGCTGAAGTAGTCTTCAGGTTTTGGTCGATCGTTTGCAAAGAAAGCAGGTTCTGTTTAATTTTTTCCAGTTTGGACAAAGTTGACCCTTCTTCATCATATAACCATTGATACGCGTCATTCACCAGATGGGCTATTTTTTCGGCATTGGCCAATAAATTAATATCCCGGGACAATGTTTCTTCTTCCCCTGTTTCTAAATGCGCATCCTTAATTTCCTTTACCTGGAAATTATAGAGGTCAAGAAAATGATCACGTTCCTGTTCATGATGGGTTAACTCTTCCAGTTCCAGTTCCAGTTGCCGCAGGCTGGTATATATTTCTCCTATTTCTTTCCTTTGCTCCATCAGACTGCCAAAATCATCCAGGATATTTAACTGCTCTTTTGCCTGTAATAGTGACTGGTGCTCGTGCTGGCCATGCAGGTCCACCAGGCAATTACCGATACTTTCCAGCATCCCCAGGGTAATAACCTGGTCATTGACCAGGCACCGGTTTTTCCCGGCACTACTTATCTCCCGGCATAACAGTAGCGTTGTATCATCGAGGCTGATCCCCTGCTGCTTTAAAAGATGTAATAATGGTTTATTCTTAGCGACATCAAATGCGGCCCTGATACTGCACGACTCTGCCCCTTTGCGGATAATGCTCGTTGACGCGCGTTCACCCAGGATCAAGCCAAGAGCGCCCACAATAATTGATTTCCCGGCGCCTGTTTCCCCGGTTAAAACATTAAAACCTTCATTAAAATTAACATGAAGGTCTTCGATCAGCGCATAATTTTTAATACTTAATTGTTCCAGCATGATTAGTCTACTTTATTCCTTAATTACCTGCTATGCTCTTTCGCTCCATTTAAGCTTGGTCCTGAGCACTTCAAAATAATTCTTATAGGGACTGGTGATCAAGAGGAATTTTTCTTTCGCCTTTTTCACTATTACCAGGTCATTGAATTTAACCGGCACTGCTACTTGCCCGTCCATTGTGACATTACCGGCCTGGTGATCGGTTTTCATGGTAATAGCTACATTTTTTTCAGCAGATACGATCAATGGACGCAAAGTCAGCATATGCGGGCAGATCGGCGCAACAATGATCAGTTCCATATCCGGATATACTATTGGTCCGCCGGCAGATAAGGTATACGCAGTGGACCCGGTAGGTGTAGAAACGATCAAACCGTCAGCGATGTAATTAGCTACCGGCTTGCTATCAATAGCCAGGTCCAAACTAACCACCCTGGCTTCTTTGCTGGAATTAACTACTACGTCATTTAAAGCCAGGTATGTACCCAGTTTCCTTTTCCCGCGCCAGACTTCCGCCTGCAACATCATTCTTTCTTCAATCGCTATATGCCCCTGTAATATCTTATCCAATGTTTTATACATTTCCTGGCGGGTCACCTCGGTCAAGAACCCTAAACCGCCGAGATTGACTCCCAAGACCGGCACATTGCAGCCAGCGATCGCCCTGGCTACACGTAACAAAGTCCCATCCCCGCCTAAAGCCACAACAAGGTCATTATCACCTAAGAATTTTCTTGGCTGCTGTCCGGTGATCACAGTTATTTTATTCTTACGAAAATATTTCGTAAGCTCTTTAACGGCTGATTTCGCCTTTTCTTTATTCGGATTAAAAGCTAACCAGACTTTCATAATGCTCTCCTACGCGCTGGGCGCTTTTTTATAAAAGCTCAAACGGGTGTCACCGTATCGCTCTTGCCGGTACATAAATAAGCCGCCAATCTTGATCTCCATCGGCTCTTTAAAATGATGCTGGGCTATTATCAAGCCTTCCTTAGCCAGCACCTGGTATTTATCTATATTGGCAATAGTATCTTTAGTTACGCCAAGCTTATAGGGAGGACCGACAAAAATAATATTATATGGCTTTCCTAACCTTTGCAGCAAGTCAAAAACATTACCCTGCAGGACTTGCCCCTGTTTCAAGAAGCGGGTCAATTGCAAATTATCCCGAATAATCTTAATAGCATCAGGATCCTTCTCAATAAAAACCGCTGTCTTAGCGCCGCGGCTCAATGCTTCGATACCAACAGACCCGGTACCGGCATAGAGATCTAAAAAAGCAGCCTCAATAACGGGTAAACGAATTATGTCGAATAATGATTTTTTAATGCGGGCTAAAATCGGGCGAGTACTTAGCCCAGGGAGAGATTTGAGTTTTCGGCCTTTGGCAATGCCGGCAATTACTTGCATAGTAGTGTCCTGTCTACCAAATTCCTTTAAATTTGAAAGTCATATTTGAGTCGAATTCCAGGAACAACGACGATGGCGTACTCACAGCGGTACGTTGAGGAGGAGTGACGCAGAAGTCGGCCAAAGATGACTTTCCCGCAGGGCTGGAGTCTTTTGCCCATAGACTGTGTTGCTCATCATTTGCGTACCACTGCGGGTACGCGGCATTCCTCGCGCCTTGTCT
>JAQUQP010000167.1 GCA_028716025.1 bacterium
ATGACCTTGAACAAGGATCCTTCTACCTTGGTAGAGATCGCACGCAATATCACCGGATCTGGCCCGGTCTCGGCTGGACAGGGCTGCGCCCATATCCCGATAGCGAGGGAACAATATAGGATTAAGAAGATCAGCTTCTTGCTCATTCTCCTGCTTTCCTGAGCCGGTATAGTAATTCTTGCTTTCCTTGTTTCATCACGACACTATTTTCATCGACGCGGGCGACCTGGATGTTTTTCATGATCCGTTTCCTGGTATCCACTAATTTTTGCTGCTGGGTAACGTAGACTTTCCCGGTCATGCTGTTCCTGAATATCCCTGAATATTCTGTTTCGTCTTTGACAATGCCGATCAGTTCCATATCGCGCAGCAGGACCGCGTCTGATGGGCCTGCCGCAACAGGGGTTTTAGTCTTTGTTTTTTGTTCGTAAGTCATCCCCAGGAGAGGCACAAACGGATTTTTACGCCAATTGGTCCTATCTGTTAATTCCTGGCTTTGCGGTATAGGCAAAGAGATCGTGGCAGTACTGGCTAGAACAGTAGTGGTAGATTCAGGCAGGGCGGGAATTGTGGTCGAAGGCACAGCCCATAAGCAAAAAGGCAAGCTTAGGAAAAATAGGGCAGATCCTATGATTTTGGCCGGCAAATTCTTCCTCCTAGTATATTTCATATATACTATAATTAATCTCGAATTAATTGTCAAGACTAATCATTGATCCATAATAGATTAATTACGCTTTATTCGCTTGACAAGTCTTGGACAGCATGCTAATATTTGATTGACTAACCAGTCAGTAAAATGACTCTATGGTCAATAAGGATGGTTAAAATGAAAATAAACGGCTTTAAGGAAAAGGAAATGGTCTGGCGCCGGAAAGAGATCCTGGTCGCGGCCAGAAAGGTGTTTATCAATAAAGGATTTTATCGCGCGACTATGAATGACATTGCGGCCGCCATAGGTATAAGCAAAGGCGCGGTCTACCTGTATTTTCCCAGCAAAGAAAAACTTTTTATAGCGATAATTGAACAGGGCCTGAAAGAGCGCACGGAAATGCTCAAGGATATAATCGGCAAAAATACTGATTGCCTGTCCAAGATTAAAGAATATATTAACCGGGCGTTTGTTTTTGTGGAAAATAACCGGGATCTGGTGCAAATGTTCATGATGCTGGAAAGAGACCTGGTCTGCTCTGACCTGCATCAAAAAATTCATGGGCAGGCCATCAAGGAAATGGAACGTTCAATAGAATATCTTACGGCTATTATCAGGCAAGGAGTAAAAGAAAAATCGCTCAAGGACGTTGATCCGGGAAACATGGCGCTGGGGCTGAACGGGATCATCCAGATGTTCATAATGAGAGCGATATTCACCAAGACGACAAAAGCACATGAAAAAGAAAAATCCTTCATCCTGGAGGCTTTTCTGGAAGGAGTCAAAGCATGAGATTGCATAAGTATTGGCTGATCCTGGTTTTACTGGCCGGATTAATCGGGGCCGCCGGGGTCATCCAGGCCCAGGAACGGGTCCTAAGTTTGGCTGAATGTATTAAGATCGCCCTGGAAAATAATAAGCAATTGCTTCTTTTCCAGGAAAAAACTAACGATGCTAAAGCCAGGAAAAAAGAAGCGGCCAGCAGTTATTGGCCTAATATCAGCGCCACCGGAGCGTATATTTATAATCACGAACTATATAATCAAGTAGATTTAGATCCAAGAGATTCATATCTTGGTAAATTAAGCCTGACCCAGCCTTTGTTCATGGGAGGCAAGCTCTACCACGCCAACCGGCAAGCTGATATCGGCTTGCAGCTAGCCCGGTGGGATTATTTAAAACAGCGGGATGACCTGTTGTATCAGGTCAAGCAAGGTTTTTACACTGTACTGCTCGCCCAGCAGATGGTGCGGATCAACCAGGAAGCTTACGCAGTGGTGGCGGCACATCTGAAAGTAAGCCAGGCATTGTATAATGAAGGGAAAATGTCTAATTATGATGTCAGTCGGGTAAAAGTGCAGTTGGCTAATCAGAAAACCAGTTTGATCAAAGCGCAGAATAATTTAAAAATAACCGTTGATGCCTTGATCAATATATTAGGATGGGAACCTTCGTTGGAAACAGAATTTATGGGGCAACTCGGTTATGTTGAAAAGCCGGTGAAAGGTTATGAAGAAGGATTGGACCAGGCTCTGGGAAAAAGGATAGAATTACGGCAATTGCTGTTGCAGGAAGAAGCGGCTAATAGTTCTGTGTCTATCGCCCGCGGCGGCTATTGGCCGAATTTGCTTTTAAATTCAGCAGTTTCCCGGCAAAGTTATTCCCTCTATAGCAGTGGAAAGATCTGGACCAATAGTTGGACCAGTACCTTGTCATTAACCATTCCTTTATTTGAAGGTTTCGCGACCAATGCCAGGATCAGTCAGGCTAAATCGCAAAAAGAGCAGGTGCTCTTAACCAAAGCCCAATTAATTGATAGCATCAAGATCGAAGTAAAACAGGCCTATTTTACCTTGGACCAGGCCAAAGATAATATTGCCGGCCAAAGCGAAAACGTAGATACGGCTAAAGACAACCTGCGCATTGCCCAGGAGCGGTATAAACTGGGATTGATGAGTGATATTGAAGTGCGGGATGCGGAATTTACTTTAACCCAGGCAGAAATTAATTATTACCAGGCTACGTATGAATATATCATGGCCCAGGCTAAAGTGGAAAAAGTCATTGCGGAAACATTAGAATAGTGGAGGAAAAGAATGAATCCCGTTAGACCTGGAAATAATTTAGATAATGAGATGAAAAAAATTAGCCGTCAAGATGCGGGCATACATATTACTGCCTATCATAAAGAGGAGGTCTAACCGGATGAAAATTAAAAGAATCGTAATTATTTTTGCAGTTATCCTGGCGCTGATCGTGAGCTATCGCCTGGTACAATTGATCAAGCGGAAAAGGATCGAGAAGAGCCTGGTAGTACAAGAGGTCGTTATCCCTGTGCACTTGGCTACGGTACAGGCCGGTCCCATAGAATCACTGGTAAATTTTGTCGGCGAAGTGCGTGGTCTCAACGAAGCGAATGTTTACCCCAAAGTCTCAGGAAAACTCCTGAAGAAAGTAGTTGATGAAGGAGCCATGGTGAAAGCCGGTCAAACCATAGCGTTGCTGGACCGGGATGAACCGGCTATGGATTACAAAGAAGTTGAAGTCACTGCGCCGATCAGCGGTGTTTTTACCGGATATTTGGTGGACTTGGGAACCAAAATAGATCCGCAGGATTCCCTGGGCAGTGTCGCTGACACCAGTATTATTAAAGTAGTAGCTAATATCCCGGAAAAGGATCTGCCTCGGATCAAAAAAGACTATTTGGCTAAGGTGAAAGTCGATGCCTATCCAGGTCATGAATTTACCGGGATGGTTGACATGGTTAAAGCCAAGATCGATTCCAATACCAGGACCACTGAAGTTAATATCAGGATAGATAATAAAGAAAGAAAGCTTAAGACCGGCATGTTCGCTAAAGGCCGCGTTATTGAAAGAGCGTATCAAGGGGTCCTGATTCCCATAGATGCGGTATTAAAAGAACAAGACAGCAGCTTTGTTTATATCAGTGATGGTAAAGCAGCGGTCAAACGGCAAGTATTTACCGGTTTGATCCAGGACAGCCTGATCGAGATCGTGGCCGGCCTAAAAGTTGGGGAACAAATAGTGGTAGTGGGCCAGGACAATCTGCGTGACGGAGCGAAAGTGGAGGTCGGGCAATGAGAATTACAGAGTATTGCGTCAAAAGACCAATATTTACTACTATTATATATATAGTTCTTTTGATCCTGTCTTTTGTCTCTTTGGCTAAGATCTCGGTTGACCTGATGCCGGAGATTACCTTGCCGATGTTGACTGTTATTACTTCTTATTCCGGCGCCAATGCCCAGGATATTGAAACTAAAGTCACTAAGACTATTGAAGATGCGGTACGTACTGTTCCAGGTATAGATTCTGTGGAAAGTACTTCTAAAGAAGGCGCTTCTGTGGTCGTCGCCAAATTTGAGTGGGGCACGTCCCTGGATACGGCCAGCAATGATATCCGGGATCGTTTGGAGTTTGTTAAAAGCAGGCTGCCTGATGATGCTGATGCTCCCCGGATCATTAAATTCAATAGCAGCGCTATCCCCATCTTATTTATGGGTGCTAATGCCCAGGAAAGCTACGATCGCCTGAATGAAATTATGGAAACAGATATCGCCGATCAGTTGCGGG
>JAQUQP010000168.1 GCA_028716025.1 bacterium
CCAGCGAAATGAAAGTAGCGAACATCCCAAAGGCGTCAGTCAACACCAGTGTTGTCGTTAGCACTGCCGGCCCGGTGATCAAGGGCGTTCCGATAGGAAATATACCGGCATCCTGGTACTGTTTTTCACGGGCCGAGGAAACACCCGGCAAAAGCAGATTAACTGATAATATCAGTAAGAGGATGCCTCCGCCGATCTTGAAATCAGCGACAGTTATTCCCATGATCAAAAAGATCAATTTGCCGACGAGCATAAAGATAATAGCGATCGAAGTAGCCGTGATCACTGATTCAACTATATTCTTTTTTTTCTCGACTTCACTCATCTCCGCGGTCAGGCTGAGAAAAATAGGCAGGATGCCTAAAATGTTTATAGCTACGAAGATCGGTATAAAACTGAGCAGATATGGTTTAATATATAGATAGAGACCACCCATCATAGTTTTATTTCCCTTAATAATTGAGCCGCTACTTCCGGCAGGAGCGGTTGGATCTGGGATCCGGTACCGACTTCAAAACCGGATAATTCCAGAACCTGCGGCGTGATCTCGATATGCCAATGATAGTCATCTTTAATGGTGGCCCAATAACCTTCGCGCTCGCGCATGTAAGGAGCAGAATGAAGCATGAAATTCAAAGGGGGATCATCTAATACTTTTTCGATGCGCAACAGGCTATTTTTCATTATTTTAGCGAGGTTCATGAGGCTTTCGGGTGATTCTTTAAGGAAATCGCAATTATGCTTTTTAGGCATGACCCAAACCTCGAATGGAACTCTACTGGCAAAAGGCGTAACCGCTACATAATGGTCATTTTCTTCCACTACCCGTTTGGTATCACGCAGTTCTTGCGTGATCACGTCACAATAGAGACAGCGGTCTTTATAACTGTAGTATTCCCGGGAATGAAATAACTCGTCCTTAATAGTTTTAGGGGTGATCGGCAAGGCAACTAATTGGGAATGAGAGTGACAGAGACGGTATTTGCTGCTTTTACGCTGGTTCTTAAAGATCAGGGCGTATTTAAAACGACGGTCCCCTTCCAGGTCGCGCATCCTGGACTGATAAGTACTGAAGACTTTATTAATTTGTTCTACGGGAAGATTGGATAAATTCTTGACATGCTCAGGGGTTTCAATAATAACTTCATGCGCGCCGACGTTGCTCATGAGATCATACATACCTTCAGGCCGGCGATCAGGATCTGTTTCGATCTGCAAAGCAGCCTGCTTGGAAACGATCACGCGCACTTCCCACCCGGGAGTATCGGCTGAAGTGCCGGGAGTTCTCAAAGCATATATTTCCTTGCCGCTCACTTTTTCATTACCCGGGCAGAACGGACAGACCTTCCATTCAGTTTTTTCCTGGGAGGCAAGAGAAGTAAAGAACTCTTGTTCCTTTTCAGTGCCGGTGATGATCCATTGCTCGGTAAAAGGATCCTTCCTGATCTCGGTCATTGCTCCTCCATGTTTTTGAAAGGCCGTTTATAAGTTTCAGCCAGAGGCTGATCCGCCTTTGGCGGAGATATGTTAATACGTTGATAAGTGGAAATCTGGGAAAAGCTATCTGTTTTTACTTATAAACTGCTTTCCCCTAGGTTACAATTATACCCGCATAGCCAACCACTTCATTATTATCCCTGGTCACTGTGCCGCTGGTATCATAGCTTATTAACTGTGCTTGTGTCGCGTTCAAGGACCTGGCTGCGTATAGCATGACTGCCGCCGGAGCTACACCGCACATGCTGATGTCATACTTAGCCACCGTGGATAACAATTTATCCGGTTGCAAAGCCAGGATCTGCTGGATCGCCAGATTATCCTTTTTCCTGGCCTCGTCGATGCTTTCATAATGAGTCATATCAGATGACGCCAGGACCAGGATATCCTGTTTGCTTTCTTTTATCGCGCCGGCTATCCCTTCTCCCAGGATGCGGCATATTTCGGGAGATTGGGTGCCCAGGATAAGAGGGACGATCTTTACGTCTTTGCGGAAATAGCGAAGAAAAGGAAGTTGTATTTCCAGCGAATGTTCCTGGGCATGGGCAGTATCATCGAGCGAAATTGTGCCGCCGCAAAGTTCAGTTATCCTTTTACTGAAAGAGCTATCCAGGGTCACTGCCCCACCCGGTGTTTGCCAGGTGTCATGATCTGACAAGGATATCATGTAGCCCTGGCCAGTATGATTAGGACCGATCATAATGACTGTCGACGGGATCCTGGTAGAAGCATATACCCGAGCGGCTACTTCCCCTGAATATAACCAGCCGGCATGCGGTACCATGATACCAATGGCTTTACGGGCCATAACTTTTTTATTGGTCAGGTATGAATCAATAGTGGCGTTAATAGTATCTTCCGTGCCTGGATACCAGGTACCGGCATATACTGCTTTCCTGGACATATATGGCTCCCTATGCCCGAGATTATAGCTCAATTTCCCATTAAAGTCAATAGTCAGGAGATCCTAAATTGAGCGTAAGTGAAAAAAATGGAAAAGTAAACATAACACACATGTTATGTTTATCCCTTTATGGGACGTCCGCGGCTGGCTCGTAAGGCCAATGTCTGATAATGACGTCATTATCGGATCATAATCTCGATGTCTCATCGGGATAATGGCCGCGCCCAGATGTTAATCGGGGATACGAGACTAAGACGCAGCTTTTCCGATTCGTGATATCACGGGGAACATTAAAGATAGTTTAAGCGCGGGACAGCGTCGCAAGACGCTGCAAACGACCCGACAGGGGCGAATTAGAAAGGAGGTGATGACGATGATTGATAATTACTTGCCTAATTTATCTAAATGGTTACGATAATAACCAATGAAAATAATTCTAAAAGGAAATACCAAAATTAATATAAGTAGAGCAATGTTGACAAAAATATCTACCGTTGTAAAAAAGTAAATAGGGATCGATAATAATGAGAAAACAAATCCAATCCAACAGATTTTAGAGCAGACCATGTCTGCTCTAATGATCAAACTATCCGAGAGAGTTTCTTTTTTGAATATGCTTTCTACTGGAACAACTCTGCGGAATTTTGAACTTTTTCTTCCACTTAAAAATCCACTTTTAAAACTTTCAGCTAAATATGCAAAGCCGATACTTAAGAAAATACTAATAATAAAAGGTTCACTCTCTAATATTGAATTCATTTCCTCACCTCTTTTTTCCCGGGACTGGCATATCTACCGTATAGGTTACGGGAGATGTTAGCCCAAAACCGACACCAACACTCACAGCATCAATATATCGCCAGAGTTTCCAGCCGGTATATGTGTTATCAATGGTAAGCTGAAGTCCAGCATATTTACCTAGACCGAATGCAATTGTTCCTCCTGGATCGCGACCACAAGACCAATCTGCGCCAGCACTAACACCGAAATCAAAAATAGCACCAAATTCAATTTCGTTTTTAGCAGAATCATAATTAGGATTATTTGATATAGTGAAATTTGTACCTACAGCTACTCCTGGAGCAATGGGAGCATGTCCTCCAAAATTAAAGGTTAAATTTGGCTTCAATCCCCATGGGTCTATTAAATTGAGCGGGTTGTTAATTACATAGGTGTAATGATTTTGTGTTGAAGGAATTCTAATATATCCACTAAATGGATCTTCTTGTAAGAACCTTCCGATCTTTGCATCGTAATATCTGGCACGGTAATAATAAAGACCGGTTTCTTCGTCGTATTCCCTGCTGGTAAAAGTATATGGTTGTGATATCGTTCCGCTGCTGTTGATGATATTCCCAAAGCTGTCATAACTGTAAGTCTGCGCTATGTTGCCATCGCTATCAACTAGAGCAGTGATAGAACCCAAGCCGTCGGCTATATAGAAGCCAGATAAGTCTTTATTTTAGCAAATTCTTTAATGCCAATATGAAACCAAATGTTAAGAAAATAACTCCAAGAATGCCAATGATTTTACAGAAAATATAATATACTCTTTGCCCTAATAGTTTTCCAAAATAAAGATTTTTTTGAAACTCCCAAGTTCTCTCAGATTGTTTTCCCCATACAAAACTGCCAAAAGCAAATAGTATAACAATATAGAATATAACCAGAATAATTATTTCTTTCATAATTACCCCCAAAATAAAATTAGATATCAAAAGTCCAATTCCATAAGAAGTTTATACCTTCACCGACATGAATACCATATTTATTAAAATATCGTTTTTCATAAAATCCTTTAGGATTCCAACCCGGAGCTCCTGACTCAGCTCCAATTGGAAACAG
>JAQUQP010000169.1 GCA_028716025.1 bacterium
CAAATAATCCTGGGAATGTTGCCGGTTACGTCCCTGTTGCCGGAGCCAGCCCATTTTGGCGCGGCTATGGCGCCGGCTATATTTGTTTCTTTTTTAACCTTGTTCAAGAAAAATATTAATTTTATCGATAGAAAAGCTGCTTTGACTATAATTCTCAGTGTTCTCTTATCTTTTTCCTTGGTGGGCTATATTGGCATTGTTTTTGCCCTGCTCATGATCATGCTCAATTATCATCAGTTTAAGACTATCCTGGCGGGAGCAATAATCCTATTAATTATATCCTATTTTCCCTATAGATATGTTCCCAATATCAAAATAAGAGTAGATGACACTTTGGCGGTTATTAACCATAAAATACCGATGAAGAATGCGAATCTCAGCACCTTTACTTTCTATAGCAATGCGTTCATCGCATATAAGAGCCTTGGCCAAAATCCGGTGCTTGGTTCAGGGCTGGGGAGTCATCAATTGTCGTACCAAAAATATATATCACAGATAGTCCCTCCGGACAGAGTCAGGATTACTGCTTTCTTAAGTAGTGAAGACGCTGGCTCACTGTTCCTGAGGCTTATTTCTGAAACAGGACTATTGGGAATTGCGGTATTCGTATATTTTCTCTGCAGGTTTTATGTTTCCCGGAAGAAAGATGAATATTTATGGATCATCAGTAATGCAATACTTTGCCTGGTGATCCTAAACCTGCTGCGGCTGGGTAATTATTTTTATAGCGGATTTATCTTTTTCATATGGCTATATTATTTCGCAGGGACAGCCCATGAAAGAGCCTAAGCTATCGATTGTCACGGTTACCTTTAATAGCGCTAAAACCATCGCTAAAACCATCGAGTCGGTTAACCGCCAGACTTTTAAGAATATTGAACACATATTTATCGATAACCAGTCCAGCGATGATACCGTTAAGATCATCAAAGCCATGGCTCCACGAGCCCGGCTGGTTTCGGAAAAGGATAAAGGGATCTATGAGGCAATGAATAAGGGATATAGGCTGGCCACTGGAGAGATCATAGGTACCTTGAATTCGGATGATTATTTTCTTCATGAATGGGCAGTAGAAAGAATTGCGTCTTCCTTAGATAATGCCAATATAGACTATGTTTGCGGCCGGATAGCGTTCTTTGACTCGCTCATCGGCAAATTTAGCCATTATTTTGGGCAGGAACCGTGTTTGCGGGATAACCTGGTACGGATGTCGATCGCCCATCCCACGGTTTACGTCAAGAAAATGATCATTGACCTGCTTGGCCTTTATGATGAAAGTTACCGGATCGCGGCAGATTTTGATTGGTGCTTGAGATTGTTAAGGGGTAATTTTAGATATGTTTTTCTAGCGGAGCCCCTTATCGCGGTTGATCTGTCCGGTATTTCCGCGAGGAATTACCGGTTGTCTGCCCGGGAAGAACTGGCGATAAAATTAAGATATTATCCCGAGAGTAAAAGAACTTTCCAGATCATTTATTATCGTGATTATCTCGTCCGGCGAATGAGGGATTTGCTACTAATAATGAAATTAAATAAAATAGTACGCCTGGTGCGTCGCTGGCAAGGAAAGATTGGCGGTAAAAGAACCTTATGAGAATCCTCCTGCAAAACAGATATGACGCTTTAACTAAAAAAGGCGGGGATACGTACCAAATGTTGATGCTCAAGAAATACTTGGAGCAACTTGGTGCTAAAGTGGATATCTCTACCAGGCTATTTCCCGATTTATCAGCTTATGATTTGGTTCATCTCTTTAATTTAACACGGGTCGGGGAAACCTATTTGCAATACCGGCACGCTAAAGCTAAAGGTCGTAAAATTGTCCTGTCTCCAGTTTATCAGAGCCGTGAAGACGTCACGATTTATGAAAATAATCAGCTGACAGGCCGGGCTGGCTGGCTGATCAGGAATATTGCTGATATTGATAAAAGGCAATTACTAAAGACCGGGTATTATACGCTTACTCGGCCGTATTTATGGCCAGTTTGGTTTAGCCAATTTCATCGCGGGTATACCCGGCATCAAAGGGAGATACTGGAACATGCGGATCGGATACTGCCTAATTCAAATATGGAAATGAGTCGGATCAAATCAGAGTTGTTTCCCGCCGGGGAATTACCGGCAGCGTTCACAGTCATTCCTAACGGCGTAGAAATAGCTCCGGCTGAAGATTCCGACAGAATGCGGGATTGGCTGCAGAAAAATAATTTGACGAATTTTATTATCTGTGCCGGACGTATCGAACCTTTAAAAAATCAATTAGCGATCATGGCCGCGCTGAAAGATACAGGTTTGAAAGTGGTTTTTGCCGGTGCCGTAAATCCTGCCCACCGCACCTACACTAAGAAGGTATTGCAGCAATTCCGGGAAAGTGCAAACTTTTTTTATTTGGGTGAGGTGAGCCAAAGCGAACTTATGTATTTGAATAAACAGGCTTGCCTCTGCATCCAGGCTAGTTGGTTTGAAACAACAGGCTTAGCTGGGTTGGAAGCAGGTCTAGCCGGAGCCAATGTAGTCATGACCGAGCGCGGTTATACCCGGGAATATTTTGGAGAAAGTGTTTGGTACTGTGATCCGGCTAGCATACCTTCCATCCGGGAAGCAGTGATCGCAGCAGTTGCAGCGCCCCGCGGTTCCCGGCAGCTGACTCAGCGTATAGAAGAAATGAAATTGACCTGGCCGGAGACAGCTAATAAAATCATGTTGGTTTATCAACAAATTCTGGGAAAAAACTAAATGGATGTATCTATAATAATTGTCACTTACAATTCGAAAGTCTTCCTGCGAGATTGCCTGGAGTCGCTTTATAAAACTACCGGTGGATTACAGAAAGAGATCATCCTGGTAGATAACTGCTCTCAGGATGGCAGTGTGGCTTTTGTAAAGGCTAATTTCCCGCAGGTGAAAATTATAGCCAATAATGTCAATTATGGTTTTGCCAAGGCCAATAATATTGGCGCACAGGTTGCTACCGGTGAATACCTTTTATTTCTGAATCCTGATACCACTGTCCAGGGGACCGCCATAAAGGAAATGATCGGATTGATGCGGCAGGAGCCGTCTGCCGGGGCAGTTGGAGCTAAATTACTGAATAGTGACGGATCGGTACAGCTGTCCTGCCGGGAATTTTATACCGTAAGAACAGTTTTGTCTTCTCGCATTCCACTGGCACGCTTGTTATTCCTGTCTAATTACCGGCGGCGCAGTTTAATGGCTGATTGGGATCATAAAGAGATCAGGAAGGTGGATTGGGTCCTGGGAGCTTGCCTTTTGACTACTCGGCAGATCATGGAGAAAATAGGGTATTTTGATGAACGGTATCGCCTCTATTTTGAAGATATGGACCTATGTTATCGCATTAAAAAAGCAGGTTATGACGTTTATTACTGCCCATGTTCGGAAGTATCCCATCATTACCAGCGTGGCAGTGCTGGTAGATTTTCAAGGCAAACGATCTGGCATATAGAGAGTGCCATTAAATTCTTTAATAAAATCGGTTGGAAGATTTAGTGGTTGTAGAAAAGACGAGGAATGAATGAAGCCAGTGCTAAATCCACGGATAAATGAAATATTAACCTGTTTATTAACCTTACTAATACCCCTGCAAATATATTTCCCGTTCTACCGGGGGAAATATATGACGATTTTTATGGTTTTGGCGCTGGTCATTTTTTTCAGCGGTAGCGGGATGGTAAAAGCCCGTCAGTTGCTGAAAGATAAGATCTTGTTCTATGGACTGTTCTGGCTCATGATCTTGGCCAGTTTTTACTATTCCGGGGATAAGGTTGATGCTTTTAAACATGTTTTTATATTGGGGCTGGGCTTGCCAATTTATTATATTTATCAGGGAGCTAGCAGGCAAAAGGCGATTCTCTTGAAAATATTTCTATTTAGTTCTTTGCCTTTAGCTCTGTTTATTATCTTGCTTTTTATCAATGATCCGGTAAAATTGCGGCTCTTGGGTTTTCCGTGGTTAAAAATATTTATCGAGCCCAAAGGATTGCAGGCAATACTGGATAATGCAGTGGTCTATAATGTTCTCTATCCCCATAAGGAAGGTGGATTTTTCTTGAACGCCAATGACGCGTCGATCTATATGTGTTTTGCGACCGTGGCCGCGGTCTGGTTGGCGCTCACTGAAAAAAGAAAAACAATTTATGTGGTAAGTATAGCCATTTTTATTTTAGGCCTGGTTTTTACCGGATCTAATAGCGGGATCTATTCTAGATCCG
>JAQUQP010000170.1 GCA_028716025.1 bacterium
ATACCACAGATATCAAGATGGTCCTGGCTTTTCCTGATATCTATGAGATCGGTATGTCCAATCTCGGATTAAAAATATTGTATTACATCGCCAATAGCCGTCCAGATACTTTAGCCGAACGCGTCTATTCCCCCTGGGTAGACATGGAGAAGGCCCTTACTACCCGCAACCTGCCTTTATTCTCCCTGGAATCCAAGCGACCGCTTAAAGAATTTGATATCATCGGCTTCACCTTGCAGTACGAGATGAGCTATACCAACGTACTGAATATGCTCAAGCTGGCTCATATTCCGATGAAGTCTGCTGACCGGATGAGTGAGAAGTATCCTTTAGTTATTGCCGGTGGTCCGTGTGCTTTTAATCC
Source organism: bacterium (assembly GCA_028716025.1). The sequence goes on from JAQUQP010000170.1 coordinate 365, forward strand.
CGAACCATTGGCTGATTTTATCGATATCTTCATCATTGGTGATGGGGAAGAGGCTATTGTTGAGTTTCTGGATAACTATAAAAAAGTCCGGCACCTGGACAAAGAGTCACAACTCATCCAGTTAGCCAAAGTGCAGGGGATTTATGTTCCTGCCCTGTATAATGTCAGCTATAATCCTGACCAAACCATCAAAGAGATCACGCCAAAATACAGTGATGTCCCGGCCAAGATCAAAAAACGTGTCACTAACCTGGAAAACGCGCCATATCCTGAAAAATTCATTATCCCAAACCTGAATATCGTACATAATCGGGTCATCATGGAAGTAATGCGCGGCTGTGTCCGCGGTTGCCGATTCTGCCAGGCGACCATGATCTATCGGCCAGCGCGTGTCCGCAGCAAAGAGAATGTAAAAAAGCTCCTGGACCGGATACTAACCACCAGTGGGTTTGAGGAAGTATCATTCTCATCCTTGTCCACGAGCGATTACCCGGAGATCTATCCTCTGTTGTCGGAATTGATCGAGAAATATGAAAAAGAAAAGGTCTCATTTTCACTGCCGTCACTCCGGGCAGATAATTTTTCCATTAACCTGGCCAATCTGGTCCAACAAGTGCGCAAAAGTGGCCTAACCTTTGCTCCGGAAGCCGGGACCATGCGCCTGCGCAGCATTATCAACAAGGATATCAGTGATGATGATCTTATCAATAGCATAGGAGCTGGCTACAAGGCAGGATGGAAGGGCGTAAAGCTGTATTTCATGATCGGCCTGCCTTTTGAGACCCAGGAAGACATTGAAGGCATCGTGTCGCTCATAAAAAGTCTGAAATCCCTATACAGAGGGCTGAACCTGAACGTGAATGTCGCTCCATTCGTGCCCAAGGCGTTTAGCGTATTTCAGTGGCATAACCAGGAACCAATTGACCAGATCAAAGCCAAAAAAGACTATCTTAAAAAGCACCTGCCAGTCCAACTAAAGTGGCACACCATGGAGTTGAGCTTCCTGGAAGCAGTATTTGCGCGCGGTAATCGCAAATTGGGACAAGTACTGGCCAATGCAGTGGAATCTGGTTGCCGGTTTGACCAATGGGATGAGCATTTTAATAACACAGCATGGCAGAACTCCTTTACCAAAGCAGGAATAGATCCTGGTTTCTATGCCAACCGCATTATGGGACAAGAGGAAGTACTGCCTTGGAGCCATATCGATGCCGGAGTTTCACAAAAATTCCTCTGGACAGACTATCAAAAGGCGAAAAATATGGAAATGACACCTGATTGCCACGTAGCTTGCTCAAATTGCGGGGTGGAAGACTGCCAGATTGATGTTTTCCGGAAGATAGAGGCTTTACCAGCTGCATTTAAACAGCTGAGCCAGCAGCGGACAATATTGCCGCCAATGCAAAAGATACGGGTGAAGTTTTCCAAAAAAGGGGAAGCCAAGTATATCTCGCATCTTGAGCTGATAGTAATGTTTAACCGCGCCCTGCGTCGTGCAAAAATCCCCATGGCTTATTCACAGGGATTCAATCCCCATCCAAAGATGTCATTCGGGCCGCCTTTGGCTGTCGGGTTTGAAAGTGAAGCAGAACTCGTAGATATTGAGTTGACTATTTACTCGGAATTAAGTACAATGATTAAAAATCTGTCCCGGGAGATGCCTCCAGGCATTAATATCATGGAGGGGCAGGAAGTACCGCTCGTCGCCAAATCCTTATCTGCCAGCATTATCGGGGCAGAATATGAGATAATCGTGGACGGACAATTGACCGGGACACTACCGGTATATGTCCGGGTAAAAAAGAATGATGGAGCCAGCGTAGAATTGCACATGCAACTGCCGTTGGGTGAAAAGAATCTCCGGCCAGATAAGGTCTGCGCAGAGATATTTGCCCCTGGCTACAAGATCAAGCAAATAAAAAGGATTAAATTCCTTTTTAAATAGAATTCGCAAAAAGAGAGGGTTCCATGAATAAGGAGTTTCTAGTTGATGTAGGAAAGGACATGGTCCGGATCGGTATTTTAGAAAAATCTATCCTTACCGAGCTGATCATTGAGTATTTCCAGGATAAACAAATGGTGGGCAACCTTTACAAAGGCCGGGTCAATGCTATTTTGCCTGGAATGCAAGCTGCATTTGTTGATGTCGGAGCAGGCAAAGACGCTTTCCTGCCGCTCACAGAGCCTATTGAAGATATCCTGGGAGAAGAAGAAGGCAATGTCATAGTTGGCAAGATCAAAAAGGCCTTCAAAAAAGTATTTCATGTTAAAAAGCAATTAAAACGGGGCCAGGAGATCCTGGTCCAGGTCACCAAAGACGCAGTCGGCAAAAAAGGTGCCCGCCTGACCACCAATATCAGCGTCACCGGTCGCAACCTGGTATTCATGCCCACAGTCAACCATTTTGGCGTGTCCAAGAAGATAATTCATGGCAAGGAAAGAATGCGCCTGCGCACGATCGTTAAAAAGATCAAGAAACAGGGCCAGGGCTTCATCATCCGCACAGCCGGGGAAGGCAAGCCGCTGGAGGAATTCCAGGAAGAAGCAAAATTCCTCAATACTATGTGGGAGAACGTCAAAAATAGAGCCAGCCAGCTACCTACGCCAAGCCTGGTCTATGAAGATTTGGATACGGTCCTGAAAGTGGTACGGGACAATTTCCTGCCTGGCGATAAGATCATTATCAATTCTACCTTTGAATATGAAAAACTAATGAATTTCCTGCAATCCATGATGCCCAGCATGAAAGGCCGGGTGCGCCTGTACCAGGAACATACACCGCTCTTTACTGCTTTTAATATAGAGCAGCAAATAGAACTTGCTTTGCAGAGAAGGGTTAAGCTCAAAAGCGGTGGCCATATTGTGATAGATGAAGCTGAAGCTTTGACTGCCATTGATGTCAATACCGGCAAATTCATCGGCGGCAAGAACCTGGAAGATACGGTTTTCCGGACCAATATCGAGGCAGCAGTAGAGATCGCCCGCCAGGTACGTTTGCGATCTATCGGTGGTATCATCATTGTGGATTTCATTGATATGGAGATCAGGCAAAACCAGGAAAAAGTCATGAGGACTTTTGAAGAGGCTTTTGCCACTGATAAAGCTAAGGTCAATATCATTCCACTTACTGAGATCGGGCTGATCGAAATGACCCGTCGCCGGATGCGGCCTACCTTGAGCCGGATATTATGCACCACCTGCCCGCACTGCGGCGGTACCGGTATGTTAAGAAAAAAATCAGCTTGACAAAGTGGATTTTTATGGTATATTTTTAATTGACAATTCCTATAACCAGCCACGGTTAAAAGAATGAAGTTACTTTAGTTTAGAGAAAACTGTGGTAACTTTATTTTTTTAAAGCGTAGATTTTGGTTAGGAGAAAGAGAGAGCCACGAAAATGGTCAGGAAACCGAAGACCTCGGAAATGCCCATGGAAGAGAAGGTAGTTTCAGAAGTAGAGCAAATGATCAGGAAACTCAAGAAAGAAATGGAACGGGAAAAAAAGGACAAGTTCTATAAAGTAGAAGAAAAAGACTAGTAAGGCAAAGTAAGCATAATAAAAAAAGTCATGACAGAAAACTCGGCATGACTTTTTTTTATGGCCGCAGTAAGGCTCTAAGCAAAAAAATATACCATAATTCTAGTATGGAGAAATCCTTACCCGAATATTCTGTTTCGTCGTTGGCTTATTTAAAAATTAACTTGACATCTTTTTGGTTGTTTGTTATAAGGAAGAACAGTTGACAATTGATTAGGGAAATATTGGATTGCTTTGTATTTTGTGCTTTATTTTTCCTGGTGAAAAATGAAA
>JAQUQP010000171.1 GCA_028716025.1 bacterium
TGCTCTTCCGATCTATTGTTTATTGATCGCCACCGCCTGATAGAATTGTTCAAGAGCCTTATCCAAATCCCCCTCATCGACATACACCTGCCCCAGCATATAAATGGCTTCATAGTTTTTCGGCTGTTTTTCTATTACCTGTTGAAATACCTTTTCCGCTTCAGGGTAATCGCAATAATCCAGGTATTGCTTGGCTGTTTCGCAAAGAGCTTTCATTTTATTTGATTGGGTGCATTCCTTGACCGACGAGGCATAATTTTGTTTGCGTTTTTCCCGATCGGCCGAGTTTTGTTCCACTTTATCCACTATTTGCCAGTAATGCATTTTGCTGATGTAGTCATTAGGATCGGCATTTTGGCTCAGAACGTAATAATCCAAAGCGATTTCCCTCTCATGAAAAGCTAAATCATAGGCCATCCCGATGTAATCAAAGACAGCGGCCCTGAATCTTTTCTTCATTTTGTAATTAAGCGACTTTTTTAATTCCTTAATAGCCTGGGAAGCATAATAACGATCTTTTGTTTCAAGATATTGCTCAAACAGAACCATCCCGATCTCAAAATAATATCTCCCGTTTTCCGGATCAATAGCAATAGCTTTTTGCGCTTCTTTTATCGCTTCCTCAAATCGCTTCAAAGAAAAAACATATTGCGACCGGCAGAAATGCAGTTCAGCCGTATCAGGAGCAAGTATGGCGGCTTTATCCAGCCACCTTTTAGCCATTGCTAATCCCGACGGAGAATATACGTCCTTGTTGTTATCATCCGTGCCCATATAGGACAGGCTCAAATATCCCCTGATAAGATCGTAGTACGGCGGTATATAGCTGGGGTCCAGGTAAATTGCCGCCCGGAAGAAAATATTAGCTTTGGAATAACGTATTTGTTTAGGGACAGCAGTGTTATCAAGAGTATTGATCCCTTGCTGGTAACACCATTGCGGAGTAGGTTTTAGCAGGTAAACGATCAGGGTGAGCACGAGGACAAGCATTACAAAAACAGTAAGCGTTTTTCTCATCTTTTTCCCCTATAAACCGCGTAAAACAGAATAGCGGCAACGACCGCGCCCAGGGTGTCGGACAACATATCCTTCTGCGCGTCCCAAATATCTCCCTGGCTTCCTAATATCGCTATCCCCGCGTTCGGGTTGGCAGTAACGGCATATATCCATTCAAACAGTTCGTAAAGCAATGCCACGGTACAGATGGTGAATACGCTAAAAAGACAGGTCAATACCAGTGAATTTGAAAGTTTCCTGCGCTGGATGAATTCCCCGATCGGGAAAGCGTAGAATCCAACCGTAAAATGGGCTATCCGGTCATAATGATTGCGTTCGAAACCGAAAAGATCGGTAATAAAGCCAAAAGGCACCAGGGCGAAAGAATAATGGCCGCCGAAAGTGTGCATGAAAATAAGAAAACTCATCATGATGTAGGAAAGATTGGAGAACTGGAATTTCCGGTAAGTAAATACCAGTACGAGAACGATCGGCAGGATGGTCATGTTCTCCACGAACCAGACTGAACGGTCATAAGGACTGACAGCCAAAACGCAGAAAAAAATGAGGTACGCTAATAAAAGCATTCCCGGCAATTTCGCCGTTTTTTCATTCATGGGTATATTCTCCCGCCTTTCCTTCCTCGCTTATTTATACTTCTTGATCCCTTTTAAGGCGTTTTTTACATACTTGCCGAAAGCTTTGTCTTTTTTCCTTTTTTCTAGATAGGACATTTCATTATATTGCGTTTCTTTTTGGAGTTTCTGGTAGCTGACCAGGCGCTCTGCCGGCAACTGGCCTTTATTCAAGGCTTCAAGAATTGCGCATCCTGGTTCATTAGTATGGGTACAATCCTTAAATCGGCATTTTAAGGCCAGGGAAGTTATTTCGCTAAAAGTTTCTGTTAATCCCGTTATGATAGAAATGTTCCCAAACTCCCTCATGCCTGGAGTGTCTATGAGCAATCCTCCTGCCTGCAGGATTATGAGATGCCTTCTATTGGTGGTATGCCTTCCATGGGAATCACTGACTCTCACTGCCGCGGTCCTATAAACATCTGTTCCTATGAGTTTGTTAAGCAGGGTTGTTTTCCCGACTCCCGAAGAACCAATCAGGGTATAGGTTCTGCCAGGTTCAATACTGCGCTGGATATCTTCCAGTCCCAGTCCTGATTTGTTGCTAAAAGCTATGACCTTAATATCTTTACCTAAATTGCGAACAGCAACGACCTTTTCTTGTATCTCCTGTCCAGTCATCAGATCCGCTTTACTTAAAAGAACGACGGAATTGATATTGTCTTCCTTGACCGCCGCCAAATAGCGCTCAAGCCTTCTGAGGTTGAAATTGGCATCCAGGGATTGCATAATAAAAGCAGTATCAATATTAGCTGACAACAATTGGTATTCAATCTTTTTGCCCGCGGTCTTTCTTTTTAACAGCGATCTTCTGGGCAATATCTCATGGATTATGGCCAAAGTATCATCATTATAATACTTTACATATACCCAGTCCCCTACGGTAGGCAGATCCATGCTTGATCTTACCTGGAACCTGAGCTTACCTTCTATTTCAGCGAAGGTCTCATTTTTCTCACCTATGACGATATAACCATCCCGATCAACTGCCACTACCCTGGCCAGCTGATACGCTACCCCTGAGGACTTTTTGACCTTTTCCGCAAACCAGTCATCAAATCCTATTTTTTTTAATTCCATTATTTATCACCTATTTCACAATGGCAATTTTGCCTACTTGCTGTTCTTCCCCGGTATCTACCACATACGCGTACACGCCACTCGCCACATACTCTCCATTTTCATTTTTTCCATCCCAAGTGGCTATTTTTGTCTCCACTCCCGCGATAATTTCTTTGCCATCCTCTAAGGTGCGTACTAATTCGCCGACTAAGTTATAGATCTTGATAGTTATGGTTTTCTCTAAGGGCAATTTGCTAATTTTAATCGCTTGTCCCTTTTTAGGATTGCCGGGATTAGGCCAGTTATAGACATCTTTCAAGGTGTTGGTTGATTCATAAACAACTGTCTGCCCGTCTGAATAGGTTATGCCTGATGATAATCCCGCCCCATTCTCCGCTTTAACAGCAATATAATATTTCTGTCTTTGGGTTATAGCCAGACCAGTTTTGACAACGTATGTGCTTACCCCGACATCGGTCCAGTTCACTACATCAGTGCCACCCGCGGTCGTCCCTATGCCATACCAGTACCTGGCGATACTGCTCTGCAGGTCAGTGGTCGTTGCCCAGTTCGCTGATAAAGCAGTCTTTGAATTTACCGTATCAACATCAGCTCCAACGCCGTCGTATACGTAAGCGACACTGGCCGGGGCAGTAGTATCAGTTGAGCCGGTGTAGGCCTTCAGGCAGACATTACCTTCAGCGGAATAATTAGTAATATCTGACCAGGATGTCCCGTTAGAGCTTATAAAACTTTCTCCGGCATTGCTGGTAGCATCACTGCTATACCATTTGCCGGTAGTACTATTATAGTAAGGATATTCATACGGAATAGGATAATTATAGCCCGGGGTGGTGAGTTTGACTACCACCGAAAACTTTTGTCCAGAGGTGATGGCAATTCCTGAATCTAAAACAATAGTATGGTATCCAGTGATAGCAATAGTACCGGTTTTGGTCACTGCTAATGTTCCGCCGATGGGGTTGGTGCCGGGATCTTTATAAATACGTATTTCATAACTTGAATTTAAAGCCCCGCTATAAAAACCAACGGCTTTAAGAGATTCCGTGGAAGTGGCCGTAAAAATATTGGCAAACCAGCCGGTGGTGCTGCTATATCCGTAGCTGCTTATCCAACCGAGCGGATCATACTGATAAATTTTATAATAATTAGTGAGGGATTCAGCGTTATTGAAAGCAGCATTGCTTGTACCAATAACCGAGTCATAATAGGAAACATAAAAATAGCCTTCTTCTCCCCAGTCCGTGCCCCAGCTATTTTTCACGATAAAAGCGCCATTACCTGCCGGAGCAGTGGTAAAATTAGTCCGGCTATAATTGTCATCCCAGCCAACAATGGCGACGCAATGGTCACTGTCCGCGCTGCCGTTGTAATAATAAGCATGGTTAGTAGAATTATAATAAGCGTCAATACTACCTCCATTAGTATAGACGCAGGTATATACAGCGCCGTATGCCATAAT
>JAQUQP010000172.1 GCA_028716025.1 bacterium
GGAATAATATTTGTTACCACTTCCACATGCATGCCCCACTGAGTTTTTGCTCTTTCAGTAATAGCCAGTATCTTTTCCCAATGCTGTATTTTAGATAACTTTTTATAAGTATCCGCTGTAAAACCCTTTATATCCACCCGAAAAGCATCAAGATACGGGCCGATAGTATCCAATGCATCTGCGGTCATATAGCCATTGGTCACATATACGGTATATAAACCGCTGTTTTTGGCCAGACGGGCACAATCCAGCGTATATTCAAACCAGACCGTAGGTTCGTTATAGGTAAAGGCCATACCTTGGCAATGGTATTCTTTTGCCATGTTAACAGCCTGTTCGGGCAAAAGGGTGCGGGAGCTGAAAAGCCTTTCATAGGTATCCGGACAGGCAATCTCCCAGTTCTGGCAGCCGGTACAGTGAAAGTTGCACCCCCAGCTGCCCAGCGAAAACACCTGACTGCCAGGATAAAAATGAAAGAGCGGCTTCTTTTCTATGGGGTCTACCGCTACCGAAGAAGTACGCCCGTAATTAAGGCTGAACAGAGAGCCGCTTATGTTTTGGTAGACCTGACAAACGCCCAAATGATTGGGATTTATACGGCAATTCCACTGGCAGGTATGACAGCGGGTTACTCCGTTTGGCATCTTTTGGTAGAGCAGGGCTTCGTGCATAATCGTTCCTTCGGGTAAATTATAACACCACACCCTGATAAAAAACACGGCTTCAAGCCGGTCTGCAAAGCGTCAACTGAAAAGGTTCATCACAGCAATACCGCTTACGGTCAAAACCACCCCGCATATCTGGAATATCCGCAGTCTTCTGCCCGCAGGCCATTCCAAAAGGAAACCCGGTATCAGCCGCATTAACAGAAAAGCGTATACCAGCACAAACAGGGGACGGGCACTGGAGATTGCCGAAACCAGCGAAATAGGGCCATGCTGTATAGACCAAAGAAGGAGCAGCATACCCCCGAACAGAAAAAGTTCATCTAAAACTATCAGGGAGTAACAAAGCACCGGCTTTGTAAGACCCTTCAGTTCAGCAAAAACACTTCTGCGGAGAGCTACTGCCAGCAGAAACAGGGCAAGGCATATACTGCTAACCCAGTAACTGTTCCAGAAGGTAATCACATCAAGCACGTGTTTATTGATAATGTCAGACCCGGATATAAGCAGCCCCGCTAGTATCAGCAAAACCGTGGTCTTACTGAGGCGGAACGGCCCGCTATTGCCGTTTTTCCGGGCAGATACCAGTATAACTCCCCCCACTACCGCCAATATAGCCAACCACCTGAGCAAACCTATGCTTTCGCCCAGTAACGGCACTGCCATAAGGCTTACAAAAATGGGGTAAGAGTAATATATGGGTATAACCCGCGAAACTTCTTCAGTCTTCAAAGCAAACAGCATTATGTAAACAGAACAGGCACGCAGGATACCGGCTGTAACCGCCAGCAAAATGATATCCGGGGGAGTACCCTCTGCAAAAGGAAATGCAAAAGCCAGCGGAATGTTGTAGATTACCATAAGGAGCCCTACCGGCAGGATAAAGGCTTTTAGACTGGGAAATCTTTTTTGGAGAAGATGCCCGTCCAGAATATTCACCATGCTCAAAAGAGCAGTGGCCAGTAGAGCCGTAAAAAACCAAGACATATCTAAACGACTTAGTCTACACTATAATGGCATATTTTTAAATGCCTAAGTACCTGTCTCTTTCATAGCATCAATATCACCTGTTTGCAGCAAAATACCCCCCTGTTTTTACCCGCCGTAATATATCCGATAAGTGGCCGTCAGGCATTTATCCAAGATGCCGTATCCTTTTACTGCGTTTGACTTTGGCAAGTATTGTCACTATACTATCAGAGCATATTGACGCGGGGTGGAGCAGTGGTAGCTCGTCGGGCTCATAACCCGAAGGCCATAGGTTCGAATCCTATCCCCGCTACCAATTCTAAAGCTAAAAAGCCTTCCGGAAGAATACCGGGGGGCTTTTTCTATAGGAGGGAAAAAATGCTTAAAATCAGCGGCACCAAAAAAGAAGTGGCATACCTTACCATTAACTACAAGGACGGCACCAGAGAAACTCTGGATGACTATGCCCTGGTGGGATTAAGCGGTGAAACATGGTTCAGCCTGCTCCATGCCGAATTATCTGCGGATGATATGGTGGAGCTGAATAACCATATAGCTGACCTTACCTATAAAATACGGGATTTTCTGGATAAGAAAAAGTAAGCTTCCAGCTTAAATATCTTCTGGAATACTTCTTATAACAATAAAGCCCGCCTTAAAAGCGGGCTTTTCTTGGTTCCTGGTATAAAAGCCTAGCGTTTCATATTTACATATTGCAAGGGTACGTCAAAATCCTGCTGGCTGAGAAGACGCATTATCTCCTGCAGGTCATCTATCTGCTTGCCTGTTATGCGTATCTGCTCGCCTTGAATGGCAGAATCCAGCTTGAGCTTGGTAGATTTGATAAACTTGGTTATTCTGGAAGCGGTCTCTTTGGTTAGGCCGTCTTTTATTTTTATCTCGGTTTTGGCAGCACCCAGCGAAACGGTATGGGCATCCGCAATATCAAGACACTTGCTGTCCAGTTTGAAGCGGACGCACTGCTGAATCAGCGTTTCAATAATAGCCTTCAGCTTGAATTCATCTTCGGCAACAATCTCTATTTTCTTGTCTTTGCGGTTCAGTTCCAGTTCATATTTGGCATTTTTAAAATCATAACGGTTGCCAAGGTCACGCTTGGCATTATTCACGGCATTGTCCATGGCTTGCATGTCTACCGTGCTTACCACATCTAGAGACGGCATATATCCTCCCCTTCCAGCTTGTCCAATATTACTTCATTTTAGCACGTACAGGATTAAAATTCCGCAAATAAAAGCTGCAATAGATATTGTTATTTCGGCATACAAGGGCAATAATATACCAATATATACCCGTCCAAATAGCTAAGGAGTATAAAAACCTTGATTCAGATTGAATACACTATGAACAAAAAACACCTCCGCATGTATATGATTGAAAGGCTTAAAGGTTGGGGCATATATATTTTGTGTGTGGGACTGCTGGGTATAGGGGTGGGTATCTGGGCAGAAGATCCGGATAATATAGCACTTATACTGGGTATGCTGGTTTTCTTAGTTGTTATTGCATATTGCGGGTATGCTTTTCTAGTTAGAATAATAGCAAAAAATTCAAGCCCCACTGATAAGTGGGCTTTTAACGAAGACGGGATCCATCATGCTACCGCGGCTGGTACAGGAATAATATACTGGACAGCTTTTAAGAAATGGCAAAAGAAAAAACATTTCTATTATCTGAAACGGAATATGCTAATCAGCCTGAATTTCCCTGTAGAAAGCATACCTGCCGAAAAACGCTTTGAATTTGAAGACTTGCTCAAGCGGAAAATAGGTAAATAAAAGCGGCTTTAAATATTCTTGTTGCTATACTGGTTTTAGGATGGTTACGTAAAACCCAAAGGCGAAGAATAACAGCTGCAAAAGACCTCTTAAAACAAAAAAGAGGCCTTCAAACCTCTTAAAAAATAAGCTGGTCCTGCCGCTAGCCCGATTACGCTCAGGGCTCCGCCCACGGGAGGGGACCTGGATGATAATTAAGCCGCTCGGCGCCTCAACCGACAGCACCCTGATTTCCCCCGGCAGGACCAACAATGTCTATCAACTTTTTAATATTCAGGAAGTTTAGCCTAACCTGAACTGGTGATGCTAAATTATGACAGAATTATTCTGTTTTGGCAATACCATTTAACCGTCAAATATGCCTGATTCTTAAATTTAATAAACCCAAGCACCAGACGCCACTATATGCTACTTTTCAATAAATGACTCCGGCTCATTCAGAAAATCACGGTAGACCCGGTAATACTGGGTATCGTAATAGCCTATACTGGAGACAGGTGCAGTATCAAACGTGTATATAGAAGCACCGGGACATGCCAGCAATATAGGCGAATGGCTGACAATAATAAATTGATTATGGTCTGAGGCGGATGCCTGACTCAGAAGGTTCAGCAGCATGATTTGGCTTTTGGGTGACAGAGCTGTCTCAGGTTCATC
>JAQUQP010000173.1 GCA_028716025.1 bacterium
TACCGGGACCTGGCCCAGGTTAAACCTGGTTTCAAAAGAAAAAATATCCAACCGCGGGAAATAATGGAAAAAGGCCAAGGCATAGATCGGATGTGCATGGATCACCGCCTTGGCTGAAGGGAACTTGTTCAATATTCCAAAGTGCAGGTTCTTCTCGCTGGTCAGTTTACAAGTCCCGGTTCCCGGCATGATCCGGCCATTAAGATCAACAACTGCTATCTGGGATGCGGTCAGCATACCCAGATAGCAGTTAGTCACAGTCAAAAGTACATTGTGCCGGCTGGTCCTGGCAGACATATTCCCTGACCTGCCAGCCACCAGTCCACGCTCATACAAAAGATGCGCCCAATATAAAAATTCCTTTTTAGCTTTCGACAATGACATTTTTACTCCTGTACTAATCCGCGCAATCTTCTTTATTTGAAATAGTATCTGACTACAAATCCGATTCCTGGTTTGGTAGCAAAAGTGGTGGTAGAGTCAGAAGTGTCATTACCATTATTCGTGATATCCGTGCTTACGATATCAATTCCCAGCCTGCTCACATACGCTTCAAAGCTCAGGTTAGGTATCTCCTGGAACCGGAAATCAACTCCCAGTCCGCCACCGATATTAAATGTAGTCTCATCCCTCTTATAATTGCCGCTCTCAAAATTGTCGAAATCAAGCTGTAGGCCGGCTAACGCCAGTAAACGAACATAAGTCATTTTTTTCAATACGTATGCTGCTCCGCCGCCGATCCCAAACAAGGTCTCATCTTCCCCGAAAGAAAAAGAAAGATTGCCGTCCAGGGCTATATCATCGTTCATCCAATAACGGACGCCAACACCCTGCCCGTTTGTGCCGATGCCCAATTGGCCGGTCATATCATTACTAGCCACGCTAACTGATACGCTCTTTTTTTCCACAGGAGCCGGAGCTGCCACTGCCATACTCACTGCCACGAACAAAAACATTACTACTGCTAAAACAACTAGTGCTTTTCTCATAGTCTTACCTCCTTATTTTTTTCTTACTTAATGCTGATCAACATTTCCGGATTTGCTTTTAAAGTTTGATGCACCGGACAATTCCTGACAAACCGCAGCAAGGACTCTTTTTTACCTTCATCCAGCGTAATTCCCTGCAAGTCTATATCTATCTTTATCTCGTTGAACTGGTATGGGGCCTTGTCTGTCAGGTCTGCCTCTACCCTGACGATAAAATTCTCCAGCGACAGTTTGGTGCTTTCCGCGAACTTACGGATATATACCCCGGCGCAAGCTCCCAAGGCAGCCAGCAGCGTATCCAGCGGGCTGATAGCTCCGCTCTTGCCGTCAATAGTTATCTCATAGCCTTTTGATTTCACCTGGAAAGTCATATCTTTGGCGCAAAACACTTCTGCCTGATACATAAATCATACCTCACTTTCTCCTGATAATTCTCTCTGAAAGGGTTCGGTGCAATACCAGCCACATTTCTTCCCGGTCACGCGCTTGTGTCAGCTCTTGCTGGTTCTGGTCCTTGATCATCATTTTAGCTATGGAAGCGAGTAATTGTATCTGGGCTGTATCGTCATCATTAGGCGTAAAAGTCAAAAAGACAAAATTAGTTGGTTTACCATCCGGCGAATTCCAGTCAATGCCGGCCAAGGACCGTCCAACTATTACTAAAGGTTTCTTGATCATTTCCAACCGGGCATGCGGCACAGCTACGCCTTTTTCCAATCCTGTCCCCATAGCCTCTTCCCGTTGGACCACTGCTTTATATACTTCCTCTACTGCCGGGAAATCTTCATGCCCGGTAGTCAGTTCACAAAGTTCCCTGATCGCCGCGTTCCGGTCAGTAGCTTTCAAGTCCAGCAGCATGCCTCTTTTGGAAAAGAATTCGAGGATACTGATCTCTTTGCGCTTTTTCAACGCCCAGTTCAGCCATGGCCCCACTATCACCGAAGAAATTACTGCCCCGAAGACAATGGCTTCAAATACCGACTCAGTGATCAGATGGCTTTGAAAAGCCAGTAAACCAATTACTATCTGCATTGTGCCGCCCGGGGTATGCGCTACAGCTATGGGCAGGCGGTTAGCTTTAGCTTGCTTGGTAAAAGACACTCCCCACCAGGCGCCCAGGAACTTGGCCAGGATACTTACCACGCTGACCATCAGGATCAGGGGAGCATTAAAACTTCTGAAAAAATCTATCTTCAGGCCAATACTGGCAAAAAATATCGGGATGAAGATCGCGTAAACCATTTGTGAAATAACCTGCCGGGTTTTCTCGGAAAGAGCTTTGGCCTGGCCAGCCATGACCCCAGCCACAAAAAACCCAAACATGGCATGAATGCCGATCTTCTGGCTGATCGCCCCGAACAGCAGGCCCAGCAGGCAAAGGAATGTCAGCGAGGTCCCAGGTTCAGGCCATTGTTCACTTTTGATCCTGGCGATAATATTGCTGGTGATCCTTTTGCCGACGCTCAGGCTGATAGCGGCGAACCCGACAATACTGATAAAGACGCCGAAAATCCTCATTATTTCTATGCTTGGATGAATGAACAGACCCAATACCAGGGTAAAGACCATCCACCCTATAATATCATTGACTGAAAGAGCGGATATTACCAGGAATCCCAGGTCAGTCTTGGCTACTCCTAATTCCCTTAAAGCGCGCACCGTGATCGGCATATCAGTGATAGTCATCACCGTAGCCATAAACAGCGCGAAGATATAGCGCTTTGTCGGATCAACCAAAAAACTATCAGGGATAAAGAACCAGGGCAATATAGTAATACCCAAAGGGACAATTATATCAGTCAGGGCGATCTTGAGAGCATCGCCTTTTTGGCGCCAGGCGCTGGAAAAATCAACTTCCAATCCCACTTCCAGCAGGAAGAACAACAACCCTAGCCAGGAGATGGTCTCCAGCATATTCTGCTGGGTACTATTAAGAGGGAAAATGATCTGGGACATCTCCGGCAAGAACCGGCCAAAGATAGTCGGCCCCAGCAATACACCAACCAATATTTCCGCGGTAATAGCCGGCTGCTTCATCTTGCGGAATATCCCGCCCAATCCCTTAGCCAACCCCAGCAACAGGAAAAACTGGACCAGGAAAATAAGGATATTGTGATCAGTGATGTAAGACATGGGGTTATTCTATCACTTTTTGGGTATTTTTCCAAGGAAGAACTTCGAGGAATTTCTTTCGCATCTACTGCCATCCGCCATCCGCAAGCTCCGATGAACATCGGAGCGAACTGCCATCTATTTTCAACGGCATAAAGATCGGAACGAGCAGTTCTCGCATTGCCAGGCATCTGAGAAGTCAGCTTCGAATGGTTTAGATGGATCGATTATTTCCTTGATCAAGTTTTGTGCAGCAGACATGATCAAGGACAGAGACTCGGTTCTTTCTGCCAGGTCCTGCTTCTTAAAGCACATACTTAGTCTTGTTTCCCGCAGGTTGTACAGGCAGGCATTCACTTCCTTCCCCGGATATTTATCCAGGAAAATGCTGATATATATGGGCATCTGGAAAGATTTAATAGCTTTTTTCATCGCTTGCCTGTCATTAGCCGGCATCTCCTGCAATTTCTGCAGTCTCCCCGGCATTTCTACTTTGCCGCCAGTCTTGTAATCCACCACCAGCAAGGTCCCGTCATCCAGCTCATCCACCCGGTCCACTTTGGCCTTTAGCTTGAAATCCCCTATCTTGTAGGGATGCGGCGATTCCAGGACCAGGAGCTTGGCTACCTGCCGCTCCTGCTCGTTGCGCAGGAATTGCTCCAGCCGGTGCTTCAGCACAGACTCTAATAAAAACGCGCCATCACCCAGCCGGGGATGGAAATCTTCTTCGAATTTCTTTTTGAACGCGCGGAAGAACCTGGCCTCAAACCCCGCGTCTATTACTGGCTGTTTATTCAGGAACTCCAGGAAAGTCTGGTGCAGCAGTTCATGAATAAAAGTTCCTATCTCCCTGGGCTCAGGAGTAGCCAGCAGGTCGGTTTTCTCCTGCAAAAACATCACATAGCGGAAATAGAACTGCCGCGGGCAGTCAAGATACGTATCTATATTACTGGGCGAATAAGTGAATTCTTTC
>JAQUQP010000174.1 GCA_028716025.1 bacterium
ATGCTCCCATCTTGCCTGTCTCGGCAAAAAACAAAGACCGGATCAATACGATCATCCCGGAAATAATCGGGCTCACCAAACGATACCAGACCAAGATAGATAAAAAAGACCTGCAGGAAATATTACTTGAGTCCCAAAGCAAGTTCCCGGTCGGGCATATCAAAGGCAGGATAATGCGTGTCCATAGTCTGGAGCAGATAGACAGTTCACCGCCGGTGTTCAGGGTATTGGCTAATGAGGTGGAGGAATTCCCGAAAAATTACCTCCGCTATCTGGAAAACAGGATCAGGGAAAAATACCAACTGGAAGGCGTACCCGTAAAATTTGTCCTGACCCTGAAAAGGAAAAAATGATGATCTTAAACGCTTTCCTGGTCATTGCCGGATCATACCTGATCGGATCTATCCCGACTGCTTTCCTGGCTGGCAAATTACTCAAAGGAATAGACATCAGGCAAGTCGGCAGCGGCAATATCGGAGCCACGAATGTGTTTCGCAGCATCGGCAAAACAGCCGGCGTAGGCGTATTGGCTGTAGATATGTTAAAGGGAGTGGTACCAGTATTATTAGCAGCGCAATTCGCTCCCGGATCATGTACCGAGATATTCAGGATACTGGCTGGACTGGCCGCGATCTGCGGGCACAACTGGACCATATTCCTGAACTTCAAAGGCGGGAAGGGAGTAGCAACCAGTACGGGCGTGTTATTAACCCTGGCGCCGGCAGCTACCCTGGCTGGTTTTTTTGTTTTTGTCCTGGCCGTAACTATTACCAGATATATTTCACTTGGTTCTATTATCGCCGCGTCAGCTGTGCCGCTATTGGTATGGTATTTAAATCCGGGGAAACCCGAGTTATTCTATTTTGTACTGGTGATCGCTATTTTGATCGACCTGAAACATATCCCGAATATCAAGCGGCTCTGTAAACATGAAGAGCATAAGTTCAGTTTTAAAACGAAAAAAGAGGAAACAAAATGAAAATAAATATTGCTGTTTTAGGAGCCGGCAGCTGGGGATTGACTATCGCCCAGATGCTGTATGAAAATGGCCATCATATCTCTATCTGGGAAATAAATGAGCGCCTGGCCGCTCAGTTATCCAAATCCAGGAAATTCAAATATATCCCCGCTATTAACCTGCCTAAAAACATTTTTATATCTTCAGACCTTGAAACCGTAGTGGCAAATGCCGATGTCGCGGTAATAGTCGTTCCTTCTGCTTTTGTTAGAGCCACTGCCAGGAGACTCGCCAAGGTCACATTAAAACGCGGTATTATTGTAGTGTGCGCGACCAAAGGATTAGAAGATAAAACATTCAAAACCATGTCCCAGGTGCTGGCTGATGAGCTCCCCGGCCAGATAAGAAAAAATATCGCGGTATTATCCGGACCGAATATAGCCAATGAAATTGCCGCCAGGAAGCCGGCTGCGGCAGTGATCGCCAGTAAAAACCTGAAAGCTGCCCAAACATTACAAGCAGTATTCATGAGCCGTTATTTCAGGACCTATACCACCACTGACGTATTAGGAGCGGAATTGGGCGGGGCAGTGAAGAATATCATCGCCATCGCCTGCGGTATCAGTGACGGCATGAACCTGGGAACCAATGCCAAATCCGCCTTGATCACGCGTGGGATAGCGGAAATGGCCAGATTGGGGAAAGTTTTTAAGGCTAAACCGGAAACTTTCAGCGGGCTCTCGGGATTGGGTGATTTGATCACTACTTGTTACAGCCCATTCAGCCGTAATCGCCGTTGTGGAGAGTTGATCGCTAAAGGCAAGACTTATAAGCAAGCAATGAAAGAAATATGCACGGTAGTAGAGGGAATCAACACCTGTCAGGCGGTTTATCATTTTTCACGGAAAAGCCATATCAGTATGCCGATCAGTGAGCAAGTATTTAAAGTCCTGCTTAAGGAAAAATCCCCGCAAAAAGCTTTACTGGACCTGATGGGCCGCGAAGCCAAGCAGGAAAACAGTTTGTAAGATTAGTTTAATCTAATATCACTTGACAAAATACCACTGCTCAGGTATTTGTTATATAGACATTTAATTACATTATATAACGATAGAAAGTCACGGGAAGATAATACTTTGCCGTATCGGTTAATGTATATTAACAGACAGGGCTGATTATTAAGTTGCCAATAGTAAGGAGTTGGCAACTTTTTTATTTGTGAATGATAAATTATTTATTAGGAGAATAATATGCAAAGATCATTCCGCCCGTGGCAACGTGCTATTAGTGCATTAATCATAATATCATTCCTTAATTTGCAAATTGTGCCTTCTATTTTAGCTAAGGAGGACCAAAACCCGCCTGTTAATCCTGCACAAGTAGTAGATGGCATTTATCCAATCGCACTTAAAAAAGAGAATATTCAAAATTTAAGCATTGGTTCAATAATTGAAAATATCTTAAACGGATATGGTCCCGGAAACTTTGGCTGGCTCACCTGGACCGGTGACAGAAGCGAGCCCATACTAGCTAAAGCGTTAATCCCTCCGGGAACAGTTGATTCATATCTTAATCCTTTTAATAATGAAGACCACGCGCTTAACTGTGGTGACTGGGTAAAAGGTTTGACTGGCGTAAAAACCAGCGCCGCCGTTCGTGCCGCGATCGAGCAGCTCAAATATAAACAGATACTTGTGCCTGTTTGGGATGAAGGGAAAAGGGTTGGCGATCTTTCATTTTATCATATTATTGGCTTTGCTAAGGTTAAGATCATAGATGGTGACTACAAGAACGGAAACGGAGACAGCAATAAATGTATTAGAGCGATCTATTGCGGCCTGATCGAATGTGAGAATAAAAATAAACCGCCGGTGGCTAATGCCGGTCCGGATCAAAATGTCGTGACTGGCGTTACCGTGACCCTTAATGGCAGCACCTCTTCAGATCCTGACCAAGACCCGCTTACTTATAAATGGACGATACAACAGCAACCGCAGGACAGTACTGCCACACTTTCCAGCACCGTAGCGCAAAAGCCGACGCTTATTACCGATAAATCAGGTTCATATACCATCCAGCTTATCGTTAATGACGGAAAACTTAATAGTCCAGCCGATACAGTGGTTATTGTTGCCACTGTTCCAAACCAACCACCGGTAGCCAATGCTGGTCCGGACCAAATGGTCGCTTTACCCGCATATGAAAATATTTCTTCCAAAGGCGTTATTTCAGCTGATAGTATCGGCGCTCCCCTTAGTAAACTAAACGACGGACTCTATCCGCCTCTGCCATATACTTTAAGTGATCCCTGGGTATATCCATCACCGACACCAGAATGGTCTGATTATGCCGGGACATATAATTTTTGTACCGAGTATGACAATATATCACGCTGGATTAGTTGCGCGCTTAGCGATAACTATTTGGTGAATAGGGTAGTATTATTACCTTATGTCAGTACCACAGGGTATCCTCATTATTATCCCATAGATTATGAAATACAGAAATCAGCTGACGGTAGTACTTGGGAATCAATTTTAACAGTAAATGGTAATACTAATCCGGTCATAGATCAAAGTTTTCCCTGGGTTTCAGCTAAATTCATCAGGATTTATGTGACCAGGGCTTGCTCTGATTCTGGAAATCCCGCCATTCCCGGTAAATTCCGGCTTGGTGCGACCGAATTTGAAGTTTACGGCCGGGCCATCGGAAGCAATATTGTGTTGGACGGCAACGCGAGTAGCGATCCTGATGGAGATCCATTGACTTATCAATGGAGTATGGTCAATGTACCTGCTGGCAGTCTGTCAGTTTTGATCGACACGGAAACAGCACACCCGACATTCTTTATGGATAAGAAAGGGAACTATGAAGCGCTATTAGTGGTCAATGACGGTAAAATAAATAGCACCCCGGATACAGTAATAGTAACAGCAATTGATCGTCCCCCGGTAGCTAATGCCGGCCCTAATCAGGAAATTAGTTTTGATATTACTAAGCTGACATGGCAAAAAGATCCGGGGATAAGGATAGACACCGGCGAATATGCCTGGGTGGGAGCCTCTTATCCGGAGATCGTGC
>JAQUQP010000175.1 GCA_028716025.1 bacterium
CTTTTAATATCATCGGACCACTGGTCCAGTCCGTCTGATTCTATAATAATTGATGTTATTTTGTTGCCAAGAGGATGGGGATAGGGCCTGATATCAACGATCGTGCCGGAAATTGAGGCATGTACCGGAGCAGTGATCAAAGAGTTGCTTTCTCCGATCTTCTGCCCTTTTTTTACTTTATCACCTTTTTGCACTAAAGGCTCACAGATCGCCCCGGTATGCTGTAATAAAGGAATAACCACCATTTTTGGTGGTGGCAATACCTTTACAGCCAGGTTGCACGTCAGCTCTTTTTTCCCGCGGGGATGAACTCCCCCGGGGAAGGTAAATAGTTTCAAGTATAAACCCCAGATAAAATATTTTGTAGTTATTTTACCCTAAATACATCGTTTTGTCAAGTCAAGTCAGTAGTTATAGCCAATACCGATATAAAATACAGCTCCCCCGCTAATATTATCCCAATCACTGAAAGGAGCGGCTATAGCTACACCATTCTCAGTCCCGGAACTGAATTTATAGGTTACGAGGGGCACTCCCAGTTCAACATAGATAGACCATTTAGGATCAAAACGAAAGTCCCAGCCGGCAGCCAGGTAAGGACCGGCGGCAGTTTCGTATTTAATAGTATCAGTGACACCTGGTCCTTCGCGATGCAGTTCAGGTGAAAAGAACCAGGCAGCGCCCCCGGCCACGTAGAAATCATACATGTCCCGGTGCAGCAGTTTATAATTCAGCAGTAAAAGCAATGGAGTAGTCTTGAAATAGCCGTCACCATTAGTAGGTTTCGGGCTGATCGACATCTTCATCGAACCGGTCTGCAGTTCAGCAGAAAGCAGCGGACTAAAGTTATACCCGGCACTGATCCCCAGGTTCAATCCGTTAAAACTGTTCACAGCCAAGGCTGTTCCGTTTTCAGTCTCCATGTGCAGGGGAATATCTTCAATGCCACCGCCCCCTATCGCCCCCCGGATAAAAAAGGTTCCCCGTTCACCGGCGAACAAGACTGAGGAGCACAAGAGTATAATGAGTGTGATCCCTACCCCAATAAAAAAACGTTTCATTTATCCCCCAACCTTTGTTTTAATAGCGCGATGATCTTTTCGGATAACAAAAATTTATCGATCTTGACTGTTATATCAAGGGGTAATTTAGGCACAACATAGGCGCTCTTAAAAGCGGACACTAATTCCCCTTTGTTCACGCTAAAGGACACATCATCCATTTTCCTGGCTTCGTCAAAAAAGGCAATGATCCTGGTTGTTTCCTTTTCCTCATCAATAATAAAGCCAACCGGCATTTTCTTCCTGATCTGGTTGATGATTTTACCGGCCAGGTCTTTCTTCCTGCGCTCATATTTAGCCAGTGGCAAGGCCCTGACATTGGCCAGCATCTTTTCAGCGCCTTCGTTCTGTTCAGCTTGTCCTATCCTGCCGGGGCCAGGTGGTGGTACCAGGCATGGCTTATAGGTATCAATAATGTATAACTGGCCGCCATCCAGGACATCTTTTACCTCAGCGGCTAATTTTAGCCTTTGTTTTTCGTAATTTTCCTTAACTGTCTCGAATTCCTGCTTCGCTTTGTTCACTGCCTCTTTTAACTCAACAGGCACATCCTGGCCAGAAGCCAGGGTTTCCTTCAGCTTCAATAGCTGTGGATTAAGGATCTGCAACAGTTCCTCGGTCCTGATATCGTAAAGCCGGCTCATGATCCTGGCCATCCTGGCCCGCTCCAGGATGAACTGCATCTGGGGCTTGGTCAGATAGAGACTGTTGACCAGGTTCAGGATCTGTATCTCTGCCCGTTGTTGGGAAAAAAGCCGCGCCTGGGCCAGGTTCTCTGGTTGCTCTTCTTCAGCAAAGGCTACGACCGGGTAAAAACAACATACCAGGACAATAGAAAAAAATAATTTTCTCACAGGCTACCCCCTCGAGAAAAGTAGGTTAAAATCAGATATTTATTTATTATTTTTAACATATTATTTATTGAAATTCAAGCGAAATAATGCTATAAATCATACCATTATGATAAATAAGAGAAAACCACCGTTCAATGAATTGGTCAGGATCATGGCGTTACTGCGTTCCCCGCAGGGCTGCCCATGGGATAAACACCAGACCCACCAGACCTTAAAAAAGTATCTCCGGGAAGAAGCGCAGGAAGTCCGGGAAGCCATTGATGAGGGTGACCCGGAACATTTACAGGAGGAACTCGGGGATTTATTATTGCAGGTGGTATTTCACGCGCAAATTGCCCGGGAACACAGTGACTTTGACATTAATGATGTGATCCGGGGACTGATCAAGAAGTTAAAAAGGCGGCATCCTCACGTATTTTGCAAAGTAAAAGTGAAGAATGCCGCTGAAGTGGTCAGGAACTGGCATAAAATTAAAGCCCGGGAAAAAAGCCGGCCAAAGAAGTAGCCAGCGCCTTATTTTTTAAAGAAAAGCTGGCAATGACAGTGGCCGTCCTTAGCAATTTCGTCCTTATGCCACTTACAGGGACAGATCTTCAATTTATCCTGTTCCTGGTCACCAGACAATAGCCGGCAGGGACAATATTGGAACCCTTTGTTGATCCGGTTCTTAGCTAACCCCTCAATGACCATCTCCGCCATTTTCGTATCCGGATTAAGCATATAACCTGATAATTCGCAATAACGGCTCGTAAACTTCCTGACTTTCTCTTTTTCCTGTTCCAAATCCTGGGGCATAATACCTCTACAGCAATTTAGCCAGTTTATCAGCTATTGCTTTCTTATTGGCCACGCCAATGCTTTTATCTACAATCTGCCCGCCTTTAAAGAACAGCAATGTAGGTATAGCACTGATCTGGTATTTGGCAGCAGTAGCCTCATTTTCATCAGTATTCAGCTTACAGACCTTTGCTTTACCCGCAAAATCTTTGGCTACCTCCTCGATCGTCGGCCCCAGCATCATACAAGGCCCGCACCAAGACGCCCAAAAATCAACCAATACCGGCTTATCTGATTGCAATACTTCCTGCTCGAATGTAGCATCGGTCAAAATCACTTCATTACTCATACACTCCTCCTTTAATATTTTATTTTTTTCAATAACTTCTTTACTTCCCTGCTGGTAATATAATAACACTGTTTTTTCCCTGACCTTTGGCTATCAATGATCCCCATATTTTTCATAATACTTAAATGCTGGCTGATATTGGCCTGTCTCCTGGAGACCAGTTCGCTTAAAGAGTTCACGCACACTTTCCGTTTACTCAAATTTTGCAGTATTTCCAGCCGGACCGGATTAGCCAGCATCTTAAACAGCCGGGCTCTTTTCTTAAACTTCTCTGTGCCCATAGTAACATCTCCATATTATCATATTCGAATAATAGAATATATACCACACAAAAAGATCCTTGTCAAGATAATAATTATTGCTTCGCTGCTGGCGGGATTGGCGGCTGGACTTTAAACGCTTTGGGGGAGATCACCCCACCGGAGATGACCACCTTCAGGGCTTCATCTACTTTCATATCAAGTAAAATAGTGTCCTCTACTTTATAAAACATGATAAAGCCGGTCAGCGGATTGGGGACAGTCGGAACATAAACAGTATAATATTTCTGGCCATCAGTATCAAAATCAAAGGTAATATCTTCATTCATGATAAAGCGCAGGGTATAACTACCCTGGCCCGGCCAGTGCACCAGGACTGCCCGGTTGAATTTAGCCTTGCTGGATTCACTAAAAATGAATTTGCTTAATTGTTTGGCAGAAGGATAAATATTCCGTACCAAGGGGAATTTCATCAGCCAGCGTTCGATCTCCGGGAAAAAGCGGCGGGCGAAAACTTTATTGGTGAGGTACCCGGCTAGCAGGATCAGCGATACCATGATCAGGATACCTAAGCCGGGAATACGATAACCATACACATCATACAGGTAGTTATTTATAAAATCGCCTAAAAATCCATCTGATATCTGAAAAAGAATCTTCAGTACCCACAGAGTCACGAAAATCGGTAACAATATCGCTAATCCGGAGATAAAATACTGTTTGAATT
>JAQUQP010000176.1 GCA_028716025.1 bacterium
AGAATTCGATATCGAGAAAGGGCCCAAGGGCAACCAAGCCGCGAACGTTAAAAAAATATAACCAGTAAATATAATTTTACCGTTTATGTGAAGCAATTCCCTAATTCATTAGGGGATTGCTTTTTTTATGACCGATTTTTCCGGCCAAAATATTTACGAGGAAAATCTTGATTTATGCCGTGATAGGGTATATATTAATCATATTATCATGGGAGAATAGCATGGCAAGTATACAGTACGGAACTCAACCGCTGGACACGATCATGACAGAGCTTGGAATTTCCAATTCAGACCTGGTCCGGGCCTCTACCGAACAATTAACCCATAAAATGGTGCAAAAAGGACGTAAAGGAAGACGGCTCACTCTACATGTCCGGCAGAAGCTTCTCAATGCGCTTCATAACGCGCAAAAGGAGCGCATATTTACGCTTCAGGATATCTTTAATTACTTTTAAAGGGTAAGAAATGAAGACCATAGCATTGCTGTTAATATCTAATATTTTTATGACTTTTGCCTGGTATGGTCATTTGAAATATAAAAGCTCGCCGTTGTGGATCGTCGTGATGATCAGCTGGCTGATCGCTTTTTTCGAATACTGCTTCCAAGTCCCCGCTAATCGTATCGGCAGCTATCAATTTACGACAGCCCAGCTTAAAACCATCCAGGAAGTTATTACGCTGGTAGTTTTTTCTGTTTTTTCGGTCATCTATCTCAAAGAAGATTTTAAATGGAATTATGCGGTTGGTTTTGCTTTTATGATCGTGGCAGTATTTTTCGTTTTCAAGAAATGGTAGGATAAGAACCGAAGAATAAAATAAAACAACAGGAGGAAACAGCATGGCTTATGATAGTAGTTTGGACCAGCAATTGTTCGTTAAGGAACTGGAAGGGGAAAAAGGGAAAATAATAGTCAGTGTATATTCTTATAATAACGGTCCCAAGAAATTACAGCTTTCCAGGTCGGTAAAAGACGAACAAGGGAATTTCTCATTTGCCAAACTTGGCCGTTTAACGAAAGATGAATTACAGGCAATCCTGCCCTTATTGCAGGAAGCTTTAAAAGCAATGTAGAAGGAAAACTCATGAGCATGAAGTTTAAGGTTTATGGTGTTTGTGCAGGATTAATATTGATTGCTGCGGGAGCATTTATGGTGGAAGCTAAGGATTCAGGGAAAATAAGTATTTATAATGCCCGTACTGGAAAAGTGGAAACTGTCGAAAGAGTGGTCAAGACCAATGCTGAATGGAAAAAGATACTGACTCCTGAACAATACCGTGTAACCAGGCAAAAAGGCACGGAACGGCCGGGATCAGGTAGTTGCTCCATACCCGGCCAGGAAGGGATATATGAATGCGTAGGGTGCGGCACTGACCTGTTTGCCGTTAAATCGAAATTTGTTTCGGGCACTGGTTGGCCGAGTTTTTGGCAACCTGTATCAGAACTGAACATAAAAGTGTTCACTGATAGTAGTCTGGGTATGGAGCGGGTTGAAGTTATTTGCGCCCGTTGTGGGGCTCATCTTGGTCATGTATTTGATGACGGGCCTCCGCCGACTGGAAAACGCTATTGTATTAACGCGGTAGCTCTGAAGTTTGTAGCCGGTAAATAGCTGGTCTGAAAGTCAGGTGGCGGATTTGTCTAAAATAATCATCACTGTTTGGTTGATCAAAGAACATGAGCGGGTTATACGTGAGGTTATTCTTCCTGAATTCAAGAAGAGTTACCCAGATATAGAAGTACTTTTAACCACTACCACCTGGGAGTTTTTATGGGATAAGGTAGTACGATATAGCAAGAGGAAGCAAGGCCCGGATGTATTCCAAATAGGCAATTCTTTAAATGGTATATTAGCCCAGATGGGGGCGATCAAAGATATTACGTTCCTAGTTGGCGGGATCGGAGGTCTCCGGTCTTTTGTACAGGCGGTCACTCCCCTCTGTGTTTATCCGGGGACGACCTTGATTCACTCTGTTCCCTGGTATTTGGATATGCGTATCCTTTGCTACCGGGATAATATTTTAAATGCCTTAAGTATTAATGAAAATGAATTATTGACTATAAATGGTTTGATCAAGGTTTGCGGCAAAGTACATAATTTTAAAGTTAATAATAAAGAAGTAGCTGCCTTTGGTATTTTTGGACAAAGAGATGCCATGCTGCTGCATAACCTGGCTCCCTGGGTCTGGGATTTTGGCGGCGATTTTTTAAGTCCGGATTCGAAGGAAGTCAGGTTCAATACGGAACGGTCATTACAGGGTATGAAGGCTTATTTTGATTTTATTAATACCTATTGTCATCATGACAGTGTTTTACAAAGCGCGGCTGAGATGACCGATAATTTCATGGTCAAAGGCAGCTATTGCTTTGGTAATTTCGCGCCTAATGTTTATGCCAAATATCTGGATCCGGACAGTCCCTCACACGCCCAACTCAGCCAATATATTTCTTATGCCGCTATGCCTGGCGGTCCCTATGGCCGCCACACGTTCCTGGGAGGGAGTAACCTGGCTATTTCACCTTTTTCACAACATCAGGAAGAGGCCTGGACTTTTATCGCTTTTTTGTTACGGCAAGATATCCAAGAACTGTTCTATAACCATAGCCACCAACCGCCAAGTTTGACCAAATGTTATACGCCTGGATTTTTAATGAGTGACGCTTTTAACAAGGCTTTAAAAGAATCGCTCAATTATGGCCGGTGTTTCCCTAATACCGCTAAATGGGCTTTGATCGAAGATATTTTAGTTGAGTCTATTCATGGTATACTGATTACTATTAAAGAAGGAGTTTACACAGAAGATTTATTGACCGATAAGATCAATGCTGCCGCGGATCAAGTCAAGAAGTTGATCAAGGAAGGTAAAGCTCATGGCCAATGAAGGTGAGTTGAGAAAACTAAAAAAAGGAATAGTGATGCTGCTGGGGCTGGTGGTTTTGTTTTATACTCCTTCCATCATAACTTTATTGCAGGTCCATACTGGTACTAAATTCACTATCTATCTTGCGGAAAACCCTAAAACCTATAAAGGGGTTAAAGATATTGCCCTGGAATATTTCCAGCTCGAGGATAAGCCGTTCATTCAGGAAAGCGATATTAGCGGTTATGACTTTGACGACGGGATAATTTATTTTGATCCGCAAAAAAAAATAATTGATTCGGTTACCTACTTGAATTTGATCGGACGGGTATTCGTAGTATGCTTGGGTAAAGAACGTATATATTACGGCACTTTTTGGACCTATAAGATCGCTCACGGCACGGATACGATTATTGCTGTTCCAGACCTGCAAGGGATCAAGATAGAACCCGGGTATTTCGGTATGAACAAGAGATTTATTACCTTGATACATTCTGAAAAAATAAGAAGAAGGTTTGCCAAGATAAATAAATTACGGTGAGCACGAGGAAAAATGAAACAGAGACTGCCGGTAATAATATTAGTGATTTACCTTATCTACTTTTGTTTCCTGGGCATAACTCCATATAGCCGTCCTGTCTGGTTCGTGGAAAATATGGCGATCATACCAATCGTGATGTTCCTGGTTTTTACCTACCGTAAATTCCAGTTTTCCAACACTTCGTATATTATGATGAGTTTTCTCATTTTTATGCATACCCTGGGTGGTCATTTTACGTTTGAGAGGGTACCATTTGGTTTTGTTACTGACCTGTTTGGTTTCCAGCGTAATCACTATGACCGGATCGCTCATTTTACAGTCGGATTTTACGCTTTTCCGATAGCCGAATATATCCAGCGCCGCAAATTATCCAATTCCCTGGTCTGGTCATTATTATTCAGCGTATTTGCTATTTGTACCGTAGCCTTGCTTTATGAATTATTTGAATGGGGATACGCGATCTCCGCTGATCCCACCGCGGGAATAGCGGTCTTGGGCAGCCAGGGAGATATCTGGGACGCCCAAAAAGATATGCTGGCTGATACGCTGGGTGCGATAACCGCCGCCATCTTATTCTATATAACGAATAAACGAAAACTGGC
>JAQUQP010000177.1 GCA_028716025.1 bacterium
CAGGAGAAACATATATCCCTAATGCTCCTGCAGCGCAAGTGATCGATATCGCTAAAGCCTTGATTGGTAAAAGGGATATTGATATTAAAATTACCGGGATCAGGCCGTGTGAGAAAATGTCTGAAGTATTAGTTTCAGAAGAAGAGATCCATCATTGCTTTAAGCGTGGTAATTACTATGTGATCAGCCCCATGCTGCCGGAGTTAGTGGATAAGAAAGATAAGCAGCCTAATTTCTTCAAGAAGGAATACAGCTCGGCGGATAACGTATTAAGCTGCCAGGAAACCTTAGCATTGTTGAAGAAACATAAATTAATGGTTGAAGATGGTGAATACTACGAAGAGGAATTGTTGAGATAAAACCTGTTCTTAAATAAAGGAGCGGCTATGCGTAGAAAAATCATGAGTATTGTTGGTACCAGGCCGGAAATTATCAAGCTTAGCCTGGTAATGAAAGAATTGGAGAAATTTACCGAGCACGTTTTAGTACATACCGGGCAAAACTATGATTACGAACTGAATGAAATTTTTTTCAAGGACATGGGTATTAAAAAGCCTGATCACTTTCTCGCTGCGGTGGGGAAAAACGTAGCGGAAACCATCGGCAACGTGATCGCCAAGTCTGACAAAATAATGGAACAAGAGCAACCCGACGCGATTTTAGTCTATGGTGATACCAATAGCTGCCTGGCGGTTATCCCGGCCAAGCGGCGCAAAATACCGATTTTCCATATGGAAGCGGGTAACCGTTCTTTTGACCAGCGGGTGCCGGAGGAACTAAACAGGAAAATAGTAGATCATCTGAGCGATATTAATATGACCCTGACCGAACATGCCCGCCGCTATTTAATTGGTGAAGGTCTTAGGCCGGAGACAGTTATCAAGACCGGTTCCCCGATGAAGGAAGTACTGGATCATTTCCAGCCGCAGATCGCCGGTTCAAAAGTACTGGCCGATCTTAAATTAAGCGCTGATAATTATTTTGTCATCAGCGCTCACCGGGAAGAGAATATCGAATCAGCGGAAAACTTCCAGGATCTCCTGGATTCACTGAATGCTATTGCGAAGAAATATAAGAAAAGAATAATTGTTTCCACTCATCCCCGTACTCGTAAGAAATTGGAAAGTCTCGGTAAAAGGAAATTTGAGCAGCAGATCTGCTTTCTTAAACCGCTGGGATTTTATGATTATGTCAAACTGCAGTTGCACGCGGCCTGCGTGATCTCTGATAGCGGTACGATCACCGAAGAATCCTCTTTGCTCAATATCCCGGCCGTCACTATTAGGCAGGCGCATGAACGCCCGGAAGGAATGGATGAAGGAACACTGATTATGTGCGGTCTGAAAGCGGAGCGGGTCATCGAAGCCATGGATGTCGTGATGAAACAGCATGAGAAAAAGAAACGCGTTTTCAGGTTGATACCTGATCATGATGTCGATAATGTCTCGAAGAAAGTAGTGCGTATCATCCTTAGTTATATCGATTATGTGAATAGGACGGTATGGCATAAGGAAGAGCGGATTTGGGACAGTGCAGCAAATAAAAAATAATTAAGAGGTTAGTATGGCTGGAGTAACAATTACCCGGAAAAGGTTTTTATTATTTATCGCGGACTTAGTATTATTTCCCTTATCTTTATATCTAGCGTATATTTTCAGGTTCGATGGTAATATCCCAGTCGAGTTTTTTATCCAGTTTAAACGTACTATTTTAATATTCCTGGTGATAAGGATAGTGGTTAACGCTTTATTCGGCCTTTATAAAGGTTTGTGGCGCTATCTCGGGATCCATGACTTTATCACCATCTTCAAAGCAGTTACCATGGCTTCCATCGTTATTCTCGCGGCCCTGACGTATCTGTCGAAGTACAGTCTGGAATATCAGGGCTACATGGGGTTGAACCATCCCCGTAGTATTTACGTGATAGAATGGCTCATCACTTTGATCTTTGTGGGCGGGACCAGGTCTTTTGTCCGTATCTACCGGGAAGTGCATATCAGAAGGTCCGCTGAACTTAAAGAGCTGTTGATCGTAGGGGCTGGCAATGCCGGCGAAATGCTGGTACGGGATATCCAACGTAATCCGCAAACAGGATATTCACCGGTCGGTTTTGTAGATGATGATCCGGAATTAGCCGGCGAGAAGATACATAACGTCAAAATACTGGGCACGGTCAAGGAAATCCCGGAGATTGTCAACCGGTATAACGTTAAAGAGATCCTGATCGCCGTGCCATCCGCTGGCAGTAAGGAAATGCGGGAAATAGTGAAGTATTGCCAGGAAAGTAATTGCATCTATAAGACCATGCCTGGTATTAATGATGTAGCTGATGGCAGGGTGACCATTAAACAGATCAGGAATGTGGAGATAGATGACCTGTTGGGCCGCGAGAGGATAGACTTGGATATACCCGCTATTTCTTCTTATCTGACCGGGAAAGTGATCATGATCACCGGGGCAGGCGGTTCTATCGGTTCGGAGCTGGCGAAACAAGTACTGAAATTTGAACCTAAAGTATTATTATTGATCGATAATAATGAAAACAGTATTTATTATCTCGATATGGAACTTAATCCGCATCGTTCCCAATTTCCTATTTACGCCATAGTTGAAGATATAACTAATGAAGACCAAATGCGCATAATCATGAAAAAGTATCAACCACAAGTGATTTTTCACGCCGCCGCGCATAAGCATGTTCACCTGATGGAAAAATTTCCTGAGAAAGCCATCAGAAATAATGTCCTGGGGACGCTGAACATATGTAAGCTCTCAGTGGACGCAGGAGTGGAAAAATTCATTTTGATATCCACCGATAAGGCGGTTAATCCTACTAATATCATGGGTGCCACCAAACGCATCGCCGAACTGATCATCTAGGGAATGAACAGCCATGGTAAAACGAAATTCATGTGTGTGCGGTTTGGTAATGTCCTGGGCAGTAGCGGCAGTGTGATCCCCTTATTTAAACGGCAAATAGCCCGCGGCGGGCCGATCACAGTCACTGATCCGGAAGTAAAACGATATTTCATGACCATACCGGAAGCCGTGCAACTGGTCATACAGGCTGGCGCTATCGGTGAGCATGGCAATATTTTTGTTTTGGATATGGGTGATCCGGTCAAAATAGCCGATCTGGCCAAAGAACTTATCAGGCTGAGCGGGCTCAGGGAAGGGGAAGACATTGAAATTGTCTATACTAGTCTGCGTCCCGGCGAAAAGATGGATGAGGAACTGTTCAGTAAAACTGAAGGAATTAGCCTGACCAAATATAAGAAAATATTCATGGCGCGGAATACCCAAGTTGATTTTAAGAAACTAAGCAGGGGGATCAACGACCTGGAAGAGATAGCCAAGACAGAGAACAGGGAGAAACTTATCAGTAAGATCAGGGAAGTTGTATCTGAATACCAGGTCAATTAAAGCGATGGGCATTTATGGTGGAATTATAGTCAGCTTCTTATGTGCTGGGGTCGCGGCTTGGGTCATAGCCAGATATGGGCAATATTATAAGCTGGTAGATTATCCTTCCGCGCGGAGTTCTCATTCCCAGCCAGTGCCTAAAGGCGGTGGCAGCGGTATTGTCTTGGGATTTATGACTGTTGCTCTACTGTTGGGCTTGAAGCTCTTATGGTGGCTGCCCGCGGTAATGATCGGATTATTAGGCCTGGTTGCGGATAGGACCGAAATCGCTCCCCGGGCCAGGCTTTTTTTGCAGTTATTACTGTCCTTATTATTTTTGTATAATTTTTCCGCCAAGCCTGTGAATTTTACCCTGACCGTGCTACTGGCTGTTTTTTGGTCGATATATTTAGTCGGCACCACCAATATCTATAATTTTATGGATGGGATTAACGGGATAGCCGCTATCACCGGCGCTATCGGTTTCTTGCTGCTGGGTTGTTTTACCCAGGCCAGGAGTGTTAATGAAAAACTCCCGTTGCTGCTATTTGCGGTGGCTGCCGCTTGTCTGGGATTTTTACCTTT
>JAQUQP010000178.1 GCA_028716025.1 bacterium
CAACACTAATTCTTCATTAGTGTAGCCAAGATTAACTAATATCTCTCCCAATTTTTTGCTTGATCTTTGCTGTTTGGACAACGCTGTCTTCAATTGCCCTTCATCGATCAATGATGCGTCGAGTAACATTTCACCTAACTTTTTTTGCCCGTACCTTGCGTTGTTGTCCCAGCCAAGAGGCCTCATTACGCGCGTCTCCTCGGTAATTTTCTCGTGGCTAATTACCGTTCCGCACCTCTTTATAATAAAATATGGATTTCCAATTAAAATATAACACAAATTCCCAGGTTGTCAAGGTCTTTCTGCTTATTTCACAATATTATTTACTCCAAATGAACCAAACGAATAAATACGCTGCCGTCACTGCGGTAAGGGTAAAAGGAAGTCCTATTTTCATAAAATCTTTAAAAGTGATTTCATACCCTTCTTTTTTCAAGAGACTGCAAGCGACAATATTAGCCGAAGCGCCAATAGGAGTAATATTACCTCCCAAACTCGCCCCAATTAACAAACCAAACAGGAATAATGACGGATTAATACCCAGTTTAGCAGACATGGAAACAGCTACTGGCAGCATCGTTGCCAGGAACGGGACATTATCAATAAAAGCAGAAAGGAAAACTGATAAAAACACAATCAGGGTATAACCCATAAATATATTTGAACCTATCAAACCGGAAAGATAATCAGAAATAACATCGATCCAGCCATTAGCCGTAATACTTCCAACCAGGACAAAAACTCCCACCAGGAAAATAGTAGTGTCCCAATCCAGAGCCCGGATACCCTTTATAATATCTCCTTTATCGATAAACTTTTTCCAAAGTATGGCAACGACTCCAGCCGCCATACACAGTATCCCGGCTAAGTATGAAAAATTAGCATCAAAAAAAGATGATGCTGCCAACAATAAGATCAGGGTCACCAGTATGCCGGTAGGCACCCAGGATCTGACTTGCTCGATTTCGATAGCCCTGTTCTTCTCTTTGAGTTTTCTAAAAAAAAGATACAAGACAAAAAAGGAAACGATCGCCCCAAGCTCTACGGCGAAGAAAATACTGGGACGCCCCTGATAAAAAAAGAAATCATCAAACGTCATTTTTGCGAACCCACCCAACAGCATGCTGGGCGGATCGCCGATCAGAGTCGCGGTCCCCTGCAAATTACTGGATATCGCGATCGCGATCATCATATTTACCGGATTAAATTTCAGTTTTTTAGACAACGATAAAGCTACCGGAGCCACGATCAAAACCGTAGCCACATTTTCCACAAAAGCAGAGATAAAGCCGGTTAAAGCGCAAAGAAATAATATTGCCCAGGCGGTATTAGGAGCTTTATCCACGATAATCTCGGCAAAACGGGCTGGTACGCGGCTGTCCATAAAAATATCAGCTACGATCAGCATCCCCACAAAGATCCCCATAATATTCCAGTTAATGGCCGTAAAAGCTTCCTGCCAGGAGATCGATCCTGCTACAAGTAGCAGTAATGCCCCACCTATTGCTATATGCGTTCTCCGTTTGGTAAAAAAGATAAAACCTATATAGGCAATGATAAAAACAGCCAGGGCGACTATTTTATGATCAAACATTACTATCTCCTTTTAACAAAAAACCAGCATCGATTAATGCTGGGTTTTTGCTAATCCTATTAAAAGCGGGGGTGGCAGGAGTCGAACCTACAGTTCCGGTTTTGGAGACCGGTCGTTTAGCCATTAACGGACACCCCCATTTGGCTGAACGCTCAATGCTGAAAGCCAAATGTGTTTTTCTTCCAGCTTCCAGCATCCCGCATTTAGCTTATTTAGTTTCCTTATGCATGGTGTGAGCACGGCAGAACTTACAGAACTTTTTTATCTCCAGTTTATCTGGATGTTTCTTTTTGTTTTTCGTTAAAGAATAATTTCTTCTTTTACACTTGCTGCACGCAAGGGTTACTATTGATAGATCCTGGTTAGCCATTGGAACTCCTTAAGTTATTTTTACTCAATTATTTCCGAGACGACGCCGGCCCCGACCGTATGGCCGCCTTCACGGATAGCGAACCGCAATTCCTTCTCCATCGCGATCGGCGTGATCAATTCCACTTCAACCATGATGTTGTCTCCCGGCATCACCATCTCCACGCCCGCCGGCAGGGTCACTAAGCCCGTCACGTCAGTGGTCCGGAAATAGAACTGTGGACGATACCCTTTGAAAAACGGCGTGTGCCGTCCACCTTCCTCTTTGGTCAACACATATACTTGCCCTTTGAACTTCTTGTGCGGAGTGATCGATCCAGGCTTCACTATGACTTGCCCGCGTTCGATCTGTTCCTTGTCTATGCCTCTGAGCAAGGCACCGACATTGTCCCCGGCTTGCCCTTCGTCCAAGAGCTTGCGGAACATCTCTATCCCGGTGATCACGCTCTTGCGGGTCTCCTGGATACCCACGATCTCTACTTCATCGCCTACCTTGATCTTGCCCCGCTCAATACGTCCGGTGGCTACCGTGCCGCGTCCCGTGATCGTGAACACGTCTTCCACACTCATCAGGAACGGTTTCTCCGTCTCGCGCTTCGGTTCCGGTATATACGTGTCACAGGCTTCAACTAGATCATAGATCGGTTTTACCCACGGATCGTCTTTGCCTTTGTCTACGTTCTCTAATGCTTTCACCGCGCTGCCGCGGATGAACGGGATCTTGTCTCCGGGAAAGTTATACTTGCTCAGCAGTTCCCGGACTTCCATCTCTACCAGATCGATCAGTTCTTTGTCGTCTACCATGTCGCATTTGTTCAGGAAAACCACCATCGACGGCACGCCTACTTGCCGGGCAAGCAGGATGTGTTCCCGCGTCTGCGGCATCGGACCGTCGGCGGCGCTCACTACCAGGATCGCTCCGTCCATCTGCGCCGCTCCCGTGATCATGTTCTTGATGAAGTCCGCGTGGCCGGGACAGTCAACGTGCGCGTAGTGACGCTTGTCGCTCTCGTATTCCACATGCGCTATATTAATGGTGACTCCCCGCGCTTTCTCTTCCGGCGCGTTATCAATGTCAAAGACCCCTTTGGCCTGCGCTTTACCGATCTTCGCCAACGTCGACGTGATCGCCGCCGTCAGAGTCGTCTTGCCGTGATCCACGTGACCGATCGTCCCTATGTTTACATGCGGCTTGGTCCGATTAAATTTCGCCTTCGCCATACAAGTGCCTCCTAATTTGATTTTTGCTCAAATTTACTGTGTAATAGACTGAATAAATATTTGCTTAACCGGTTCCGGTCGTTCAAGTCCATTTCTAAAAACTTGATGCCCATTTCATACCGGTTGTTCTCCGTGGCAGCGATCTTTTCCTGCCAGATAACTTCACCCTTGGCCTCCAGCGGATCAGTTTCGCTTGGTAAATTTATCTCCAGCCAAAGCACGGTACTGGGTTTAATCGGTTCTTTGACTTCTATTTTGACTCCACCGGAACTGAGATCCCTTGAATTCGTATCATTGTGATCCTCTGTCGGTATTAATACTTTATAACGTATCCTTACTGTTGTATCCAGGCGGACGAACTTTCTACGCTCTTCCATAATTTTCTCCCGTCAATTCAACTCATATCTTAACTTCAGTTATTTTTAAAAAGCTGGGAACCGGGATTGAACCGGTGACCTCGTCATTACCAATGACGTGCTCTACCAACTGAGCTATCCCAGCGTGTAAACACCCCAAACCCCGCTCAAAGGGGCTCCCGCCCCTATTGCGTTCGGCCGGCGATTTTACTCCGTAAAATCTAAAGCTTCGGCCTCACTGTTACCCCTTGGGGTGTTTCCTAAACACTTGTCAATATTCTCCGACTACAAGGTACATATATATGTTATCATTATATGTATAGCGTGTCAATTATCAACTTTAGTTATATTATATATGGAGCGGGTGATGGGAATCCTCCTCACCCAGGCCGTATGCGCGGCCTTCCTTCGTCGCCGGCC
>JAQUQP010000179.1 GCA_028716025.1 bacterium
AAAGTATTATTCATCAATGAAGCGGCTGAAAAGCTGTTGGGCAAGCCCAAAGACGAGGTAGCCGGCAAACATATTGCCGAGAATCTCAGCGAACACCAGATTGCCTCGTTCAGTAAAGAGATCAGCGCCGGTGACCAGGGAGACAAAATAGAAGAAATAGTCGTGCACGGTCAGGAAAATACCAGGAAAATATTGCGCGCCTCCAGCGCTATTATTGAAGACACCAGCGGTATGACCTTAGGTACTGTTTCCGTGTTGAGTGATGTTACCAAGCAAAAAGAGATCGACCAGCTAAAAGATAAGTTCGTGGCCCATGTTTCCCATGAATTAAGATCTCCCTTAACCCTGATCAAAGGTGCGGTACTGACGGTCAAAGAAAAGATCGCCGGCGAGCTCAACCACGACCAGGAAGACCTGCTCAATGACGCTGGCGAAGGTATCGCCCGCCTGGAGAGGCTGATCAATGACCTGTTGGATATTTCCAAGATCGAATCCGGGAAAATGGAATTAAAATTGGTCCCGTCTGACTTGAATAATTTGATCCAGAAAGTAGTGGACTCCAGCCAGTTATGGGCTAAGAGTAAAAACCTGGAATTAAAAGCGGTGCCGGGAAATATCCCTGAGACACAAGTAGACCATGACAAGTTTACCCAGGTCATCATGAACCTTATCAGCAATGCCATTAAATTCACTCGGGAAAATGGGCGGATCGTTCTGGAAACATACCTCCCTCCCGCAGAAAATAAAATTTGTGTGACCATCCAGGATAACGGTGTGGGGATCGCTAAAGAAAATTTACCTAAGGTTTTCGGGAAGTTCCAGCAATTCGGAGTTGGCCGGGGAGGCAGCGGTTTAGGATTATTTATCTGTAAAGAATTAGTAGAGATGCATGGCGGTACGATAACCATTGACAGCGATGCCGGCCAGGGAACAAAATTTACTATTACCATACCAGTTAAACCAGTTAGCTAGTAACTGCTAAAAAAGTAAGAACAAAGAGCAGTAACAGCGAAGAACAGTTGCCAGTAAAAGAGAAGAGCAGTTGTAATCAGGCGAAGGTTGTAGAAGTAAGCTTACTTCCAAAACTTACACCTAATAACTGTTTTTCGTATTGACTGGCAACTGGTAAACTCTACTTATAGAAATATAGAGGGGAAGAGGATGATCGATTTTAAACAACCGGAGCGGCGACAAAGCACCCGTATTAAATTTGAAGAAGGCGTACAAGTGATCAACGCTACGCTGGAGGATGGCAGTTCCTATAGCACTCTGACCAAGGCAGTTAACCTGTCTGAGCGGGGCATGATGGTGCTTTTACCTAAAAGATTGCAGATGGCCAGCAAAGCGATCTTTATTTTTAGTTTACCTGGCGCTCACCGGACCAGGATCACTACTGAAGTAAGAGTGGTGTGGGTAGTACCCAGTGAAAAAGAGGGTTTTTTGAACACCGGGGTCCAATTTATTGCCCTGGAAACGCTCAAAGCAACAGCGATCAGCACTTTTTTATATGGCCGCCGTCATATGAACGACGGCAAAAGCAATCCTGACAACAAAATACCAGTCTCATGAGAGAATAAAAATACATGTCCAATGTGATGGACCTAATTCAACCATATCTTTTTTTGATGTTCGGGATCGTTGTTTTTATCCTGCCTTATTATTTTCTGGCCAAATACCACCTGTGGGAAAAATTTAAGATAAAACTTACTCCGGTTTTTGTGATCTTGTTCCTGAGCGCGTCGCTTGCTCCCTCGATCCTGATCGCGGTGTATGGGTATAATTTAAGCAAATGGGTGCTGGTCAAAGAAGCCAAAGGGTACCTGAAAAACGCTTCCTATACCTTGAGCAACAATATCAGTTCGTTCTTTAACAAAAGGATCAATGAAATAGAATACCTATCCAATATGTATTCTGTTTTCCAGCAGCCGGCCGCAGGATCACAGGAGGATATCCTGAATAGTTTGAAGGAATTCCAGCAAAAAGAATCTTCCTATAAAGTGCTGGGATTGATCGACGCGGCTGGTAAACCTATCGCCCTGACTTCTACCCAATGGCAAAACCAGGATTTTGCCAGCCAGGATTCTTTTATTGAAGCGGTACGCAGTGACCGGATCTATTTTTCTGCTCCCGGTATCGGGTTAGTGGATAAACAACCGGAACTGGTGATCAGCCGGGCGGTCAGGAACCTGAAGACCAAGAAGCTCATCGGCGTCGTTGTTGGCATCATCGATTTGCGCAAGGTGGGGGAGATTACCCATTACGCGATCATGCGCAGCATCGCCGAAGGCCGCTATATTTTTGTCACGATCCTGGATGAAGGCGCCCTGCTGTTGTATGACAATGGCATGCTTTTTTCCAAGTATCTCAAGGAACGCTTGTCGGACAACGAGGTTTATCAAAAAGTAAAGCGCGGTGAACAGGTAAAAAGGGAAATAGAAGCGGGTAAAAGAGAAGCCGCTTTTGTCACCTCCGGCCAGATCCCTTTTTCCAGGGAATATGGTTATGTCGGCGGGGTTCAGGTAGGGGCAGATCCTAATCTGGTGTTTAATCGCTGGGTCATCCTGGTCAGCATCCCGGAATCTACCGTTTTAGAGGGATTGCAGGAAGTAAAAACAAAATTTATCATTGTTATTATTGCCATTGTTATTTTTATTCCATTCTTTGCTGTTTCTCTGGCCCGGGATTTTCTCCAGCCTGTTTATGAACTCCACCGGGGTTCGGAAATTATCGGCCAGGGGAACCTGGAATACCATATCCAGGTCAATACCGGCAACGAACTGCAGCAATTAGCGGAACAATTTAACCTCATGGCTGATAATCTTAAGAATTCTTACGCGAAACTGGAAGAAAAAGTACGGGAGAGGACCAGCGAACTGCAGGAACGTAACCTGGAATTACAGAAGGTTCAGGATTACTTGGTACAAAAGAATGAAGAGCTGAACGATGCTTATAACCGGCTGGAACGGCTGGATATCATGAAAGATGAGTTTGTGTCCACGGTCAGCCATGAATTGCGCACGCCACTGACGGCGATCAAAGAAGGTGTTTCCCTGATCATGGACCGGGTTTTGCCCGGCGGGATCTCGCCGGAGCAGGAACGGGTGTTGAACATTGCCAAAAAGAATATCGAACGGCTGGAAACCCTGATCCAGGATATCCTGGACCTGGCCAAGCTGGAATCCGGCCGGATGAAAATGGTGAAACATGAACAACAGATCCAGCGGTTGGTCGAAGGTTTTGTCCCGACGATGATGCCACTGGTGGAACATAAGAAGCTTTCCCTGGACTATTCCCTGGCAGAAGGATTACCCACTATCTATGCCGATGAAACACGGTTGCTGCAAGTGCTGACCAACCTGGTTGGTAACAGTATTAAATTTACTGACGGTGGCGGCAAGATCACCGTTAAAGTAAGACGGAGCGCCACCCCGGCAATGGTTGAGTTCTCGATCGAAGATACGGGAAAAGGTATTCCCGGGGAAGCCCTGAACCGGATCTTTGAAAAATTTGAACAAGTGGACCGGGAAGTAAAACCCGGGATAAAAGGAACCGGACTGGGACTGTCGATCTGCCGGCAGATCGTGGAAGCGCATGGCGGCAAGATCACCGTAGCCAGCGACCTGAATAAGGGCAGTACGTTTTCCTTTACTATGCCTGTTTTTGAACCGACCACGGTATTTCATGATGTCTTCCGGTTATTTGCCGATGAATATAAGCAGCGTAAGGAAAAGTTCGTGATCACCCTGGTCCTGATCAAAAATTACCAGCATATCCTGGAACGGTACGGGCAGACCTGGGGGAAGATCCTGACCGACGATATTGCCCAATCATTACAGGACAAGATCCAGCGTGATGACCGCCTGGTAAAGATGGATAATGGTTCGGTGATCGTATTGGTCAAAGA
>JAQUQP010000180.1 GCA_028716025.1 bacterium
TCATAGTCCTGGATGAACCATTAGTAGGCCTGGATCCAAAGGGAGCCAGAGTGATGAAAGAGATCTTTGTAAATCTCAGTAAAAAAGGAACTACGATTTTTATGTGCACCCATACCCTGGAGATTGCAGAGCGAATGTGCAACCGGATAGGTATTATCCAGGGTGGGAAGCTGACCAATATGGGTACAACAGACGAATTACGCCAACAGGT
This sequence comes from bacterium, assembly GCA_028716025.1. The sequence goes on from JAQUQP010000180.1 coordinate 212, forward strand.
CAAAGAAGGGGGCAACCTGGAAGATATATTCCTGCAGCTGACCGGTGGCTCAGAGTACGCAGACCTCCTGAAATACCTCGAGTAACTATGGTGCCCTATGAACAATATCTGGTTGTTGACAAAAATAAATCTCCTATCCTTACGCAATAGCGTAAAATTTACCTCAAAAGAAGATGTCCTTAAACGAATTCTCTTCCCCTTAATGGGTGCGCTTTTTCTCTGGGGTTTGTATGTGCTTTGCTATAAGGGTATGGTTTATATGCGGGGAACTCCGCTGCTAGGCCCGCTGCTGATAGCCCGGTTTTTTGCCATGATCTTCCTGGCTTTCATGGCCATGCTCATTTTTTCCAATATCATCACCAGTTTTACCGCTATTTATTTTTCCTATGATCTCCATCTGCTCTTAAGCAGTCCCATTTCCTTCAATATTATCTTTCTACTTAAATTTATTGAAACTATGGTCTATTCATCTTGGATGCTGCTTTTAGCTTTATCTCCGCTCATTTTATCTTACGCGCAGGTTTATCTTTATCCTTTCAGCGGATTCTTCTTGTCGCTTTTGGCTCTAATTCCATTTTTTGTGATCTGTTCCGGTATCGGTGTATTACTCAGCCTCATCTTGATGTTCTTTTTCCCCAGTAAAAAAACCCGCGATATATTTATAGTTTTGGGAGTTATCCTGGCTAGCGGGATGTACCTGTTTTTTAGATTCCTACAACCAGAACGTATCACCAATCCCACAGAAATGATGAGTATTTTCCAGTATATGGCCGGCCTGCAGGCCCCGGTGGCAGGATATTCACCAAGCTATTGGGTATCACAAGCCATAATTTATTCAGTTAAACATCCGCTCAATAATTATTACTATTATTTGAGTTTTTTATGGATTAGCGCCATAGTCTTAATGATCATTAATCTGGTAGTAGCCAAATATGTGTATTATGAAGGCTGGGTCTCCAGCCAGGATGCGGCAAAAAAGGTTTTTAAGAAATCTTTTCTGGCTAGATTGGATACCAGCAAATTTATTGTGGTTCTACCGCGGGAATTTAAAGCTTTACTATTCAAGGATATCAGGATCTTTTTCCGTGATACCAGCCAATGGTCACAGATCCTCTTATTATTAGTGCTGGTTATCGTCTATGTATTCAATATCTATAAATTGCCATTGGACCTGCCGGTGTTGCGGTTATTAGTCTCATTTCTTAATATCGGTATGGTAGGTTTTGTCGCTGCCGCGGTAGCGCTGCGTTTTGTCTTTCCTCAGGTCAGCCTGGAAGGTAATAGTTTTTGGATAATACGGAGCGCGCCGCTCTCAGTGAACCGGTTCATGTGGGAGAAATTTTGGTTGTCTATGATCCCCCTGGTGGTATTATCTACCGCGCTGATCTGGTTTTCGAACATCGTGTTAAAAGCCGATACTTTTATGATGCTTTTTACCACGACAACGGTTTTTTTACAAACTATCGGTTTAACCGGTATGGGTATCGGCATGGGAGCCTATTTCCCACGGTTTAAAGTGGAAAATATCGCCCAAATAGAATCCAGCATGGGCGGTGTGTTGTATATGGTATTTTCACTGTTCTATATCGGAGTGACCATCGCGCTAGAGGCGCTGCCTGTCAGAATGTATGTCATGGGCCAGATCGGCAGCCGGTTCTTCTCCTCCACCTTATTGATTGGAACAGTAGGAGCTATACTGGTCATGAATTTCCTGGTAACTTATTTGCCAGTGAAAATGGGTATTAAGGCTATTGAAAAGATGGATCTATAGGAGGTCTCTGACGCAAAAGACCTTTTTCAGAAACCTCTCATGAAAGAAAACTTATGATTAAGAAGATTACACAGATTATTTTATTGCTAGCACTCTTATTGATTTCGGGTTGTCAGCAGCAGCCGGTACCTCAGGACCAATTCTTGGTTGAAGATGCGGAAGAATGGATCAATGCCCAGGATTATGATAAAGCGAAAAGTAATCTGCAAAAAGCTATTGAACTTAATCCGCGGAATCTGAAGGCTTATGTTTTATTAGGTGATGTTTATTATTTCCAGTCTAATGTGATCATGTTCCGTATGCAAGTACTTAACCTGGTCTTTAAATATGGACGGAGATTGCGTTGGGCCACAGCTAAAGAGCTGGACCTGGCTACTCCTACGGAAGAAATGATGCTGGCCGGAATGAATTGTTACCAGCAAGCCTTGGATTTGATAAAAGAAGGGGCCACAGATCCCACCGTGGAAGATACATACCTTAATTATGAACTTGGTTGGGGATATTTGGCTCTGGATGATATAGAAAAGGCCAAAAAATATTTTCAGAGCTCTATCCAGGGAGGCAAAGACCGTTGGGATGTAAAAAATGCCAACGTCTATATCTGGTATAAAGAGCAGAAGACTATTGATCAGCGAAATCAGGAAATACTGGACAAAGCCCGTTTAGAACTACTTAAAAAAAAGGAGAAGCAGCGTAAAAAATGAAAAAACTTATTATGTTTGTGATCTTGGGCCTGATATTTGCCGACACAACGTATGCCCTCAACGGCAACTACTTAGGCTATGCTGTCGGCAAAAGCAAAACTAAGGAGAAAGTAGTAGCTTTGACTTTTGATGATGGTCCCTCTAAAACATATACCCCGCAGGTTCTTGCCGTATTAAAGAAATATAATGTAAAAGCGACTTTTTTTATGTGCGGGGAGCAAGTGCGGTACTATCCCGAATTGGTAAAGCAAGTATCAATAGATGGACATGAAATAGCAAATCATAGTTTTACTCATCCCAATCTATACAAAAACAAGTCTTTACGCGGCGCGGGAATGGCCGCTGAAGTAATGAAAACTAATCAATTAATCGAAAAAATAGTCATGATCAAACCGGCGTATTTCCGTGCTCCTTACAATTATAGCGGCAAGGAGACGATCCAGGCGATCAATAATGCCGGATTAATCTATGTAAGCTGGACCTTCAGTGTGCGGGATTGGGAGAAGCCAGCACCGGCAATCATGGTTAATATGTTTAATAAAAATTTAATCCCTGGGGCAATCGTCTTAATGCATGATGGCGGTGGTAACAGAGTCAATACAGTAGCTGCTTTATCCGGTATGATCGAATCAGCCAAGAAAAAAGGATACAGGTTTGTGACCCTGGGAGAACTACTCAAGTAACAAGACACAAGATACCAGACACCAGTCTTGAATCTTGAAACTTGTGTCTGAAGTCTGGAGTCTTTTATCGTGGATATTAATAAGTTTACCTATAAAGCACAGGAAGCGCTGCAAGATGCACAGAGAAGGACAACAGAAGCCGGGCAGCAACAGGTCGAAATTGAACATCTGTTGGCCGCGCTCTTGTCCCAGGCAGACGGTATTGTCCCGCTTATTCTGCAAGAAGCTGGTTTAGATCCGTCAAAGCTCACCCAGGATGCAGAAGCAGCTATTAGTAAATATCCTAAAGTATCAGGTACCAGCCAGATCTACATATCTTCAGCTCTGGACCGGGTTTTAAACCAAAGTCTTGCCGAAGCGCAAAATTTAAAAGATGAATTTATATCGACAGAGCATATATTATTAGCTATCCTCAGTGAAAAAGATTCTATTCTAAAAACTAAGGGTATGACCAGGGAAAAAGCCCTGCCAGCGTTGCAGAAGGTGAGAGGAGGCC
>JAQUQP010000181.1 GCA_028716025.1 bacterium
GCTCTCCGTACTCTGTTCTGGTGAATCATACGCACCTGCCATTGCTAGTATTTTGCTTAAGATCTCTTCCTTGCTGAAATCAAAAACCCCGGGATAAGCTTCAACCGCGGCCAGGATAAACAGCAGAGAACGCAAACGTGAAGGGAAATGAGACACGCCGAATTCAGTAGTGAAATAGTGGAAATACTTCCGCTGGCCCTGTTCTACGGTGGCCAGGAAATCCTGCAGCCGGGAATCCTGGGGTTGGATACTTACGCCGCGCTTCAGCATTATTCCGGTGCGCGGTATTTCCACTTCCCGGTATTTGATAAGTCCCTGTAAAGCCGGGTCTTCGGCCATTTTTGATCCGGCTAAAGGCATCACACTGGGATTGATAGCGCATTCACATCCTTTATTGATATATTCCATGCATTTATTCAGGGTATAGACCACATCTTCCATCTGGCTGTATGGGGAAACCAGGATGATATCGATAAAGGGTTTGATCCCCGCCCGCAAGGTGGCTTCTAATACTTCCGTGATCCGGTTGTGGATATTTTCTTTGCCATATTCACGCAAAATATTACGGGAAAAAGATTCAATGCCGTAACCGATCAAACGGAACCCGGCTTGCCGCATCGGCGCCAAATAAGCAGGATTCATGCAATCCACCCGGCAAGAAGCGATAAAGGAAATATCTTCAGGGATCGTCCCATTTCTACGGCACTTAGCCATTTCTTCAAACAAAGCGATGATCCGGTCGTCTCCTTTATGCACGAACATGTCATCCTGGAAGATCAAGGTTTTAATATCCAGGTAGAGCCGGGATATTTTTTTAACCATTTCCATAATATCCTGGGAAGATAACCTGACCACTTTGACCGTGCAACCGCTGTTAGCGGTATTGAGAAAATCAGTATAACTGCAGAAAGTACACTGCATCGGACAATAGTTTGAGGTCATCAGCCGTACACTGTGGATGTCCCGTAAGCGTTCATCTCTGGCCTGCGGGGTAAGTTTTTCTTTATGGACAGGAGGCAGCATTTTTTCCCAGTAAGCGGAAACCGGCATATCCTTGTAAGGCAGGCTGTAGGTGGCTTCTTTAAACAAGTCATAGGATAATCCGGGATTGGGATTCCTCTTTAATTCTCCCGCTGCGCGATAGATCAAACCAGGGACCCCATTTACTTCAATGCGGCCTTGTTGCTCAAGAGACTGGCAAACTTGCAGGAGCGCCAGTTCCCCTTCCCCCATCAGGCAATAGTCCACCGGTGAATTGGCAAATACGGTTTCGGCTTCAAAAGTAGCGCCGATACCGCCGCCTATACATAACGCTTCAGGACATTTATTCTTGGCTAAATGGACCAGGGCCAGGTCATAGGGCAAAGTAAGGCTGGTCATGGAAAAACCGACAATAGCGGGATTGAATTCGGCAAGATAATTATCCAAAGCCTGGTAAGAATCTGAATGAAGGTTAGGATCGTAAACCCAGCAATCTAGCCCATAGTCTTTAAGGAACCCGCAGATCCGCCAGACACCAAGAGGCGGCGCGTTGAAGGAGAACTCTCCTTTGCTTGGATCATAGGGCCCGACCAGTAGTACTTTCATGATTGCCTCATAGCCTCTAAATAAAAAAGCCATAATGTGTTATAGAAACGACATTATAGCCTGTAAGATAATCACTCAACTATAGTAGATTAAAATCAATAAAAATAGTTTATTACCGTTCAATTTATACTATAATTAAGGTTGTTTGTCAAGAAAAATAAACTAAAACAAATTAACGGTGTTTGGTTTTATTTCCAGCAATTCCATAAGCTGTAAAGCGTTCTTGACCGCTTTACCACCATGGCAGTTGTTGAAAAAGAGATAAGTAGTCTTGGTTTTCGCGGAAACCTGCCTGATCTTAGGGATAAAACCCTGAAGCTCTTCCTCATTATATAAGTAATTGTACCGCTCAGCTACTGATGTATTGAACCAATGCGGATTGCGCCCATGAAAACGGAAATAGCCAGTATCGCCTGTTACTTCGGTAACCATGGGCATCAAGCGGGGCAGTTGCGGCTCATCTACGCTGCACAGGCTAAGGCTATTCTTCCTGAGCAACTGGTAAGTTTCCTGGTTTTCCCAGGAATTGTTCCGAAATTCGATTACTAACGGTATCTGGCCCATTCTTTCTTTGAATTGCGCCAGATAATCCCTGTTTTTTTCATTATTATCAAACATCACCGGGAACTGGGCCAATACCGCGCCTAATTGCCGATTAACAGCCAATGGCTCAATCCCAGCTAAAAATTCTTTAAAAACATCCTGGTTGTTTTTAAACTGGCCTGTCTCGTCCCAGAGGTCATGGGTCATGCTCTTATTGGCTTTTACGGTGAATTGAAAATCGCGGTGGGTTTTCCTGACCATACTGGCCATGGTTTTAGCAGCGGGTTGACGGTAGTAAGTGAAATTAAGCTCGACAGCGCTAAATCCAAGTTCTTGCTCATAGTAGGCAAGCATATTGACGGGAGACAGGAACCTGGGGTAGATCTCTCCCTTCCAGTCGGCAAATGAATAGCCGCTGGTACCGATCTTAATTACCTGGTCCATACCTTACTCCGGTCCCGGCCGCCACGTCCGCTGGGCTTTCTTGGCCGCATGCGCATGTTTAGCCTGAAGCATTTTTTCTTTGGCGCGTTTGGACCGTTTACGTTTCTGCCGCCTGATCTTTTCGATCCGGCGTTGTTCGGCAGATCTCTTACCCAGGATCGCAGCTTCTATTTTATCAACCAGCAGCCGCCGGGCCAGGAACCGGTTCAGGACTTGCGACCGTTCTTGCTGGCATTTAACTTCTACGCCGGAAGGGACATGTTTTAAATAAACCGCGCTGGAGACCTTATTTACATTTTGTCCGCCTTTACCCTGGGAACGAACAAAATGCTCGGTCAGATCCTGTTCTTTGATGCCTAACCGGGCCATCTTTTCAGTTAAAGCTTTTTCCTTTTCAGAACTTACGCCAAATAACCCCATCCACGCTCCTACCAGGGTTTTCCCGACCGCACGGCTTCCACGTAACTGCGTATTTCATTCTTTCTCAGAAGATCATTTTCCGTAAACACGGCTGAATAGCACTCTTTGGTCCCCTTAAAATACTGGGCAATGATCTGGGCGGTCACTTTCATCTTCTTTGCCCGCAGGTAACCAAGGACGATGAGATATTTGCCGTTAATGTCCAAGGTAGCGGCTGATTCAAAACTGATCCCTTTGATACTAATGTCAACCGATTCTGCTTCGGTAATCAATTTATCATCCAAGGACATGATCCCGATCCTTTCACGGTCTTTAAACCTGGGTAAAGTCCTCTTATTAGCCATATTTTTCACCTCAACTCGCGAGTTTATGGCTCAAGTAATTCAAAGCCAGTAGCCGACTCTTTTATTCTGCGGGCATGGTTATTGATCAATTCCAGCAGGATCACTTCTCCGATCTTCCACGTCTCTATTCCCAACCGGATACAGCCGGTAATGGTCTCCTGGTCGCGGCCAAGAGTGGCATGCATATGCAATTTCGGTTCACCGTTTTCATCGGGAAAGATCGTGCCTATCGCGGCAATTTCATGTATACCGTTAAGAACCTTATTGATCGTTTCTATAGGGACGGCGTTTTCCTGCCTGGGCCCGGAAACAATAGTGCCTCCGCCCTTGACTCCGCCTACCAGCAGGCATAATCCCCGTTTTACTTCTTTTTCTCTAGCCAGGGCCTCCAAAGACTGCGGTAACCAGTCGCCTTCTTCCAGGCGTATTACAAAAATCCGGCCGATATTACCTTCTGAGTATTTCATATAGCTTTTTCCATTACTACCGCCAATAATACTGT
>JAQUQP010000182.1 GCA_028716025.1 bacterium
GGACGGATCTGAATATGTTTCTGAAGTGCATGCTATAGTTTGTGATCTGGGTAATACCAAAGTGGCAATTGGCCATGGCCGCGATATTACCGAAAGAAAGAAAATGGAAAATGAACTGCGGGAAAGCGAAGAACGTTTCCGCAATTTTGCCCTCATGTCGCCTGTAGGGATTTTTTTAACTGATATTAATGGACAGTACCAGTATGTGAATAAACGCTGGTGCGAAATAGCCGGTCTTTCTCCTTTAGAGGCTTCGGGAGAAGGTTGGACAAAGGGACTGCACCAAGATGATCGAGAAAGAATTAAACAAGGCTGGAAGCAATTTATCAAGACAGACGGGAAATGGATCGCCGAATTCCGGTTCCGTGACCAAAACGCCAGGATCACCTGGGTGCATAGCGTAGTTACTCCTTTACATGACGATCAGGGCAAAGTCACCGGATTCCTGGGAACAGATTCAGATATTACTGAACTGAAGAACGCTGAAGCGACGCTCAAGCAAAACGAAGCCAGGTTCCGGGAATTGTATAATAATATGAGCACCTGCGTGGCAGTATACGAAGCTGTTAATAAGGGTGAAGATTTTATAATTAAGGATATTAATAAGAGTTGTGAGCGGATAGAAAAAGTAAACAAAGAAGAAGTTGTAAACAAAAGTGTTTTAACCGTTTTTCCGGGTATTAAAGCTTTTGGGCTATTTGATGTATTCAAAAAAGTATATCAAAGCGGTCTGCCTGAACATTTTCCTCTTTCTTTATATAAAGACAGCCGGATATCCGGCTGGAAAGATAATTACGTATATAAGCTGCCATCCGGCGAGATCGTGGCAGTGTATGATGATGTGACCGAACGCAAGCAGGCAGATGAAAAATCCCGGATAGCCAAAAATGAATTGCAGGCTATCTTTGATTCTTCTCCGGCAATGATCTTTTACAAGGACAAAAATGATATCCTGGTACGGGTGAACAAGGCATACGCGGAAGCTTTGGAAATGACTACCGAAGAGATTAACGGGAGAGCTACTTCAGAACTTTTCCCGGTTAATGCGGAAAAATACAGGCTTGATGATCTACAAGTAATGAACACCGGTAAGCCTATCCTTAATATAATTGAGCCCATGGAAACCAAGCATGGTCTCAGAATGGTGCGAACGGATAAAATACCTTATCGCGATGAAAAAGGAAATGTTATCGGCGTTGTCGGTTTTGTCCTGGACATCACTGACCGCATAAAAGCTGAAGAAGCAGAAAAGCAACATTACACCAAGCTGCAAAAAACGCTGGAAGGCACTATCAATGCTTTGGCTGTGACTACGGAAAACAGGGACCCCTATACAGCCGGTCATCAAAGACGGGTCGCTGACCTGGCTTTCCATATTGGCCGGGAGATGGGTTTACCTGCAGACCAGGTGCAAGGCTTGAAACTAGCCGGCCTGATCCATGACATAGGTAAAATTTCTATTCCTCTGGAAATACTAAATAAACCGGGAAGACTAAGCGAGGCGGAATTCACTCTCATTCAGGGACATAGCCAGGTTGGATATGATATCCTGAAAAATATAGACTTTAGTTGGCCTATCGCCCAAATTGTTTTGCAGCATCATGAAAGAATAGACGGGACAGGGTATCCGGCCAAAATCGGGGATGGGGATATTTTGCTGGAGTCAAAAATAATCAGTGTCGCTGATGTAGTGGAAGCCATGGCTTCTGATCGTCCGTATCGCCCGGCCTTGGGCATAGACGCTGCCTTGACTGAGATTAATCAAAAAAAGGGCCAGCAATATGATAGCCAGATCGTTGATGTATGCAACAAGTTGTTTAGGGAAAAAGGATATAAATTCGAATAAGGAATATGGATATGCCGAGGTAGCTCAGTTGGTAGAGCAACGGTTTCGTAAACCGTAGGTCGCGGGTTCAAATCCCGCCTTCGGCTTTTTATCTCAAGGAGTTTTGCCATATGGGAGTAGTGAAAAACTCAACTTTTTCTTTATCCGCGAAAATCATGGATTTTACCATGTATTTCTGCGTTATGGCCATAGCGTTGGCTTTTTTACTGGTGACCTATGATTCCTGCCAGATCAAAATTACAATTTTACAGATTGGCGGTGCCATTATCCTGGCCACTTGGTTGTTCCGAGCGATGCAGGATGGCAAGTTTAACAAGCAACGGCTATGGTGGGATCTGCCGGTATTGCTTTACTTGCTCTGGGGTATTCTTGTCTTTCTCAAGACTCCGTATAAAACCTCCATGTCTGTCGTTGATGAATTTATCCGTCTGATCTACTATACCGGTATTTACCTTGCTGCTAGCGACTATTTCAGCCAGGACCGGAAAATGAAAGTAACTGCAAATTTATTATTAATAACCGTAAGCTGCGCTATCCTTTATGGTTTTTTGCAATATTTCCAAATAGATCCGTTTGGCTGGAGCGGAGCTTTTAGCGCCCGAGTATTTTCCACCTTTGGCAATCCTAATTTTTACGCAGCTTTTCTGGTTTTAACCGGCCCTCTGATCCTCAGTTTTTTCTTTACTACCCGGAATACAGCGGGACGGATCATGTATGGTCTGATTTTTGCCGCTAATACTGTCAGTCTTTTTGTAACCGGCAGCAAAGGCGGTTGGCTAGGCATAGCTGGTTCCATTTTCTTTTTTTCCATGCTCATGGTAAGATACGTGGTCCATAGCCGGAAGTTGAAGATTTACCTGGTTACCTTTACTCTTGCTGCCATTTTGGTAAGCGCTTTTGGAGTATACCGGTATTCTCTTAAACGACAGGATTCGCTCCTGTTTCGTCTCTTGACTTGGAGTAGCACCATTCAAATGATCGAACTCAATCCTATTACCGGCAACGGACTTGGCACTTTCCGGTTGATCTACCCTGCGTACCGCCAGAAAGAGATCTTTCGTATCGAAGGAAAGCATCAAACTGAGACCCAGCATCCTGAAAATGAATACCTGGAAATAATAAATGACCAGGGGATTATTGGCTTTGGCTTGTATATCTGGCTGCTTATTGCTGTTTTTTCCAAAGGCCTAAAGCGCCTCAAAGGATACCTGGCCCAGACTATTATCACTAAGAAGAAAGACAAGACGACTTACCAGCTCAAGCCGCAGGTATACTATTTGATCGGATATATGGCCGGTTTGCTGGGGTTGCTATCCCATAATCTATTCTGCGTTAATTTACGGTTTGTTTCCAGCGGTTTTTATTTTTGGCTGTTTTTAGGTCTGATCGGGGGAGCCTTTATCCCTGAGCCGGCTGAAGGCAAGCCTATTCTGGCCGGGAAAGAAAAAAAATCATTTTCATTATTGGTTCTTTCTATAAAAGCTCTTATCATAGTTATTACTACTTGCTCTATTGTACTCTATAGCCGTTTCCTGATTGCTGATTATCACCATAATGTGGGAATAGCTTATTCAAAAATGCGCTATTGGGATGAAGCTATCCAGGAATTCCAAACCAGTATCGATCTTAATCCGTTTTTCGTTATGAGCCGGTACTTTTTAGGGAATGTCTATAATGACCGCTGGCAGGAGGGTGACGACCAGCGGGCCTTAAAATGCTATGATGAAGTGATCGACCGGGCTCCACATTATGTCATGGTACATTACCAGCGTGGCGTGGTTCATATGAAAACGCGGAATTTCCAGGAAAGTTTACGAGAGTTTGGTGAAGCCTTGAAATTGGACCCGGTTTATCCTTTGACCTATTTTCGGATTGGAATGATCTTTATTGAGCTGAATAATCCGGATAAAGCCCTGCTGAACTTTGAACAAGCCGCTAAGCTTAATCCTGAAGCCGCTGATATTTATGTCAATATCGGTAATGTTT